>JBBSHA010000062.1:0-9354 GCA_038253595.1 Candidatus Dormibacterales bacterium | reverse complement strand
TATCTCGCCCACCTCGGCCATCATGGCCGCCTCATAGGGACCTTCGATGGCGGCCTGGTCCGGCAACGCAATGAAGGCGCTGATCGGCGCCAACGGAGTTGGCAACGATACCTGGAAGCGGCAGCCGCTGGGGATTACCCCGTCGCGCTTCAGGTGGGAGAAGTGATGGTAGGAGTCGCGAGCTGCGGCCGCATAGCCGAGTGCTTGGAAGCTGACGTTGGCGCCGTCTTCGCCATCTCGCAGCCTGAGACGCGGCAGCGGCCGGTAGAAGTCGAGGACAGGCGGCCCGATCTCGAATAAGGCCTTGGAGCTCAGGACCGGGTACTGCCAGACAATCCAGTCCGAGCGCGGTCCGGTCTCGCCGTCCGGGATCCGCCGAATCCGATCTCCCACGCCACTCGCGATGGTTCGAAACACATCCTCCGAGCTCCTCAGCGGAAGGCTTCCCACCAAATGAATGCCGAGAGGCGTGTAGGCATGGCGCGCGCTGTCCTTCTTGCGGCGACCAGAGGTCCTGGCCTCAGCCATCGGAGTTGTACTTAACGAGAAACCGCCGCCGAGAGGCGCGTCCTCAGGGCGGCGCCCGGTTGGTCCGCTCGCACAGCGCATCGACGTCCAGGCCGAGGTGGCCCGATGCCGAGGTCGTCCGCGATGTCGACCTGAGGCGGCGTCTGTGGTCCATCTTGCATTGCTGCACCATCGGCCAGCCCTGACTCACCGCGCTGGCAAGAGAGGGGGGCGGTTCGGTTCTTACTACTTGATCAAACCCTGCTTCCGAAGGAAGGTCTTGGCAACCACGGCCGGGTCCTTCTTGTTCTGATCGACTTCGAGATTCAACCCCGCCATCGTCTTATCGTCGATCTTTCCCGCCAGCTTGTTGAGAACGTCCGCGATCTTTGAGTCCTTCTTCAGTGTCTCGTCGCGCACGACGGGTGCGGCGAAATAAGGCGGGAAGAAGTGCTTGTCGTCGGTGAGCACGCTCAGGTTCAGGGCAGGGATGCGGCCATCGGTCGCGAAGCCGGAGATGACGTCGACCTGGCCCGCCGAAACGGCCTGGTAGAGCAGGCCCGGGTCAAGACCCTTGCTGGCTTTGAACTTCATGCCGTAAGCCTGCTCCACGCCCGGAAGCCCGTCTGGCCGAGCCAAGAACTCCTGGGTGGCCCCGAGGGTCAGCTGGTCGGCCTTGGACTTCAGGTCCGAATAGCTCTTGATGCCGAGCTGATCGGCCTTGTCCTTCTTCATCACCAAGGCGTAGGTGTCGTTGAAACCCCAGGGCTTGAGCCAACTCAACTTCAGCTTGCTTTTGTAGTCCGCCTTGACGACGTCGTAGACCTTCTGCTTGTCAGTCTGAACGGGCAGTTTCAGGATGGCCGTGAGGCCGGTGCCGGTGTACTCGACATAGGTGTCGATGTCGCCTCGGAGCAGTGCCTGGTGAGCGACCACCGTGCCGCCGAGGTTCAGCTTCCGGTCGACCTTGTATCCCGCGTCTTCGAGCAGAGCGGCCTCCATCTGACCAACGAGGAGCTCCTCAGTGAAGTCCTTGGAGCCAATAGCCACAGTTGGCTTGCTCGAACCCGTGCTGCCTGTCCCGGAACCGCCGCAAGCCGTGACCGTGACGAAGACTGTGGCCAGCAACCCAATGATTGTCAGCCTCCGGTTTCCTCTCCCCGGCCACAGCCGGATTCCTGCGTGTCTCATGCTCACTCCTCCATCGATTTTGGTAACCCACAGGATGTTCCTGAGGCTCGACTTCTGCCGCCACGTCAGCCAGATCACGCCGACCGGACCTGCAAACCTGCCGGTACCAGAAAGCGCCGCAGCCCCCCCATCAGAAGGTCCGCTGCCATCGCCAGCAAGGCCACCGGTATCGCGCCGGCCAGAAGGACAGGGAGGTCCACCAGGGCGAGACCCTGCAGGATGAGATCGCCGAGGCCTCCGCCGCCGATGAAGGCGGCCAATGTCGCGGTGCCCACGCTCTGAACCAACGCGGTCTGAACGCCCGCGAAGATGACCGGACTGGCCAGTGGGATCTCCACCAGGAAGAGGCGCTGGGCGTCGCTTGCCCCCATTCCTCTCGCGGCGTCAATCACGGCTGCGTCCGCATCCCTGATCCCGATATAGGCGTTGAGGAAGATGGGAAGGATCGCGCGCACTGTCAGGGCGACCAGGGCCGGTACGAATCCGATCCCGAGCCAGGGCAGGACCAGGGCCAGGATGGCGAGGCTGGGTATTGTCTGGCCGACACCGGAGATCCACCCCATCGGTTTGGCGAGCGCCTCCACCCGACTCGCCAGCACCGCCAAGGGCAAGGCGATGGCCAGGCCGACCGCGACCGACACACCGGTCAGCTCGAGGTGCTGCAGAAAGAGCTGGCGGAACTGGTCGGGGTGGTCGCGGATGTAGCCGATGAATGCTAGGGCGTCGGTCATGCCATGCCCGCTTCCACCGGCCGGCGCCGCTCTCGATTCAGTACCTTCTCCAGTCGCAGCAGCCCCCAGTCAGCCAGCAGAGCCAGTGCCGAGGTGGCAAGGGCTCCCGCCACCACCCGGTCCGGGTTCAGCGTCCGGATCCCGTCGAAGATCAGGATCCCCAGACCGCCGGCTCCCACGTATGCCGCGATGGTCGCGATGCCAATGCCGGAGACGACGGCCAGCCGAACTCCGGCGACGATCACCGGCAACCCCAGCGGGAGCTCGACCAGAACGAGACGTTGGGCCGCGGTCATGCCCATGCCTCGAGCGGCATCCACCATTGCGGGATCGACGGAGTCGATGCCGGCGATGGTGTTGCGGATGATCACGAGCAATGAGTACAGGATCAGGGCCACCACGGCCGGCTCGGGTCCGAGACCGGTGAAGGGGATGAGCACCGCAAACAACGCCAGGCTGGGCACCGTGTAGAGCACGCTCGCCGTGTTCACGACCGGCGCCTCCAACCACCGGAGGCGAACAATGCCGATTCCTGTGGGAATCCCGACGAGCAGTGCGACCAGAACCGCGATGCCGACGATCTCGACGTGCTGAAGGGTCAGCAGCAGTGCGTACCCAGGGTCGTGGGCAAGGGTTCGCATGCTCAGTGCGCCGGCTCATTCGGAGGCGACTCGGCGACGGTCATTCCGAGCATGCCGACCATGTCCGCGTAGCTGAAGAATCCGGCAGGCCCACCGCCCTCGCCGTTGACCCACACGCCGGACCCCGATGCGCCGCCCTGCGATCCGACGCAGCGCAGTGCGTCCATCACGGACGCCGAGCCGGACAGTACCGCCTCGCCGGCCGCTGCGGCGGTCGCGCGCGGCTTGGCGACCTCTGACAAGCGCGTGTATTGCAACGCACGGAGTCCCCTGTCCTCGCCGATGAAGTCCGTCACGAACGGGGTGGCCGGGGTCAAGAGTAGGTCCGCAGGGGAGCCCTTCTGGACCACCCGGCCGTCCGACATGAGGGCGATCCGGTCGCCGAGGTGGAAGGCTTCCCCGATGTCGTGGGTGACGAAGACGATCGTCTTGCGCACTTCGGCCTGGATTCGACGGAGTTCGCGCTGGAGCTGTTTGCGAGTGATCGGATCGACCGCACCGAAAGGCTCATCCATCAGCACGATCGGCGGATCCGCCGCCAGAGCACGGGCCACGCCAACCCGCTGCTGCTGACCGCCTGACAGCTGGCGGGGGTAGCGATCGGCAAATGTGGCGGGTGGCAGTCCGACCAGCTCGAGCAGCTCATTGGCCCGCTTCCGGCGTTTCGCAGCCGGCCAACCCAGGAGGCGTGGCACGATGGCGACGTTGTCGGCGACGGTGAAATGTGGAAAGAGCCCGCTCTGCTGGATGACATAGCCCACCGTCCGGCGGAGCTTGACGGCGTCGAGCTCGGCGATGTCGTTGCCGTCCACGAGGATCCGGCCGTCGGTCGGCCGCTCGAGCCGGTTGATCATCCGCATGGTGGTCGTCTTGCCGGAACCTGACGGTCCGATCAGCACGAGGAGCTGACCCGCCGGCACGTCGATGCTGACATCGTCAACCGCGCGAGCGGAGCCCGCTCCCGGAGCGAATGCCTTGGAGACGTGCTCCAGGCGGATCATCCAGACGACGCCTCGGCGGACTCCCGCTCGGGTGCTTCGTCCCCCCAGGCGATCATCCTTCGCTCCAAGGGAGCAGTGGGGGCGCCCGAGGACACGTAGATTCCGGCCGCCGCCGCGGCATCCTCCTGAGCGTTCAGCCGCGTGATGGCATTGTCGCCCAGTCGCACGCCGAGCTCCGAGACGATGCAGTTGATGAGGGCGGCGGGGGCGGCCAGAGAGCCCACGAAGTCCAGCATGCTTGCCTTGGCGAAGAGCGCCACCTCGGCCATCGGCAGCACCGGAGACAGTGGGCTGTCGGTGATGGCCAGAATTCGAACGCCAAGGCTATGCGCGTATCGACACGCGTTGACGAGATCGGTCGGATACCTGGCGAAGCTGATCACAACCAGCACGTCTCCCCCATCCATGAGGCGGATGCGGTCATAGAGAGATGAGTCGGCTTGCGTGAAAGCCTGGACCGCCGGCTTGATCTTGCCCAGGGAGTACCCGAAGTACATGGTCAGCGGGCTCACGTAGCGGAAGCCAAAGATGGTCACCCGCTCCGCTTTGACGATGGCGCCCAGGAAGTGCTCGACCTGGGGCTCGGAGAAGGAATGGGCAAGCCCGCGGAGAGCTTCGAAGTCGGCGTCGACGATGCGGCGCAGAAGCGCGGCGGGCGAACGGTTCGTGCTCGGCAGGGTGCGCAGCCGCTCGACGCCCGAGAGATCGAAGTTGAGCCGGTCCCGGATGCTAGCACGGAGCGCGTCGAAACCCGAATACCCGAGCTCGGCTGGGAACCGGACGACGGTGGCCACGCTGACGCCGGAAGCTGCCGCAAGCTCCCGGGTGCTCATGAAGGCCGCTTGGAGGTAGCGCTCGCTCATGTACGAGGCGAGCTGAGTCATCTTCGGCGACAGCCTCCCCTGAGCGCCCGCCAGCCGAGCTATGAAGCCATCCGAGTCTGCTAACAAATGATTCGTTAACTTCCTCTTGCGAACCACTTGGTCGCATTCTATAGTGGGTTCCCGGCTTGTCAAGCGGTCCTCCCTCGGCGGAAGGTTCGCGACCCTCCCGCCAACCTGCTGAAAGGAGCTTTGGATGTCTTTGGAAGTTTCCTCGCCACCTCCATCAGCCCGGCTCGGTCTGATGGAGCGGCTGCGTCGGGGACCTGTCATCTGCGCCGAGGGCTATCTCTTCGAATGCGAACGGCGAGGCTATCTGCAGGCGGGTGCGTTCGTCCCCGAGGTGGTGATCGAACATCCCGAGGTGGTGCGTTCACTGCATCGCGAGTTCGTTCACGCGGGCTCTGATGTCGTGGAGGCCTTCACGTATTACGCCCATCGGGAGAAGCTGCGTCTGGTCGGGAAGAGCGAGCTCCTCGAGCCGCTCAATCATCAGGCGCTCGCCCTCGCCAAGGAGGTCGCGCAGGAGACCGGCGCCCTGCTGGCGGGGAATCTCTCGAATACAAACGTGTACGACAACGATGAGACGTCTCGCCGCACCGTGCGGGCCATGTTCGAGGAGCAGGCTGGCTGGGCGGTGGACGCGGGCGTGGATTTCATCATTGCCGAGACCTTTCAACACGTCAACGAAGCCTTGCTGGCCCTGGAGGTCGTGAAGACAACCGGGCTTCCGGCTGTGGTCACCTTTGCGATCCACCTCAACGGCGTGACTCGCGAGGGCATGTCGCCCGCTGAGGCCTGCCGACGAGCCGAGGCGGGAGGCGCGGACGTAGTCGGTCTCAATTGCATCCGCGGGCCTCACACCATGCTTCCCCTCCTGGCAGACGTCCGCCATGCCGTTCGCTGCCACGTAGCCGCGCTCCCGGTTCCCTACCGCACCAGCGACGAGCAACCCACGTTCCAATCCCTCAGTGACCCGGAGCGGACAGAGCAGCCGTTCCCGACCGGGCTGGACCCGTTCTACTGCACTCGCCACGAGATCGGCGAGTTCGGCCGGCGGGCGTACGAGCTGGGTGTCCGCTACCTGGGCGTCTGCTGTGGGGGAGGCCCCCATCACGTGCGCAGCCTGGCGGAGGCGCTGGGCCGCAATCCGCCGGCCAGCCGGTATTCCCCTGACATGTCCAAGCACGCGTTCTTGGGTACCGATCCAAGCCTCACGGCGGCTAATCGGGAGTTTGGCTCTCAGCTCTGAGGCGGACTGAACGGGCTGGATCGATGGAGCCGGGTCCGGCCCCGGTCGGCCGGGCCGAACCTGGTACAAGTGATTCTCGCAAGGCCTCGCGCGAACCATTTGATCGCACCGTATAGTTAGCCGAGAAGGTGACCGAGGAAGCTTCGAGCCCCACTTCGTGCCCGCTTCGAGCCACCAGGCGCTTCACTCCGGCGTTGTTTAGACCACGATTGATTCACCTGGCGGGCGCTGGTGGCCACGCCATTCCCGGAGACTGAGAGTCCATGCAGACACGCTGCTGTGAGTTCTACAGCGATGGGATCCGCGTGGACGCTCTCCTCCAGCTCCCCGACGCCCGACCAGAAGAGCACCTGCCGGCGATCGTCCTGTGCTCTGGATTCCAGGGGCTCAAGGAATTGATTCCCGGCAAGCTCTGGCAGCCGTTAACGGACGTGGGCTTCGCCTGCCTGGCCTTCGACTACCGCGGCTTCGGCACCAGCGACGGTGCGCGCGGAAGGGTACTCCCGGTCGAGCAGGTCGAGGATGTCCGCAGCGCTCTGACCTTCCTCGAGGAGCAGCCAGAGGTCGACCCACGGCGGCTGGGCCTGCTGGGCTGGGGCCTGGGAGGCGGCGTCGTAATTCAGGCCGCCGCAGAAGATGCCCGCGCCGGGGCGGTCGCCTGCCTGAACGGAGTGGGTGACGCAGGGAGGGCCGTCCGCGACTCGCGAACGTACGCGGAGTGGATGGGAATGCAGGACCGGATCGCCGCGGATCGCCGCACGCGGGTGCTTACCGGACACTCCGAGCTCGTGAGCCCCTGGGACGTGGTGCCGCTGGAACCGGTGACCAAGGCCAACGTCGACGAGGACATGTACGGCCGGCACGAACGATTCGCCCTCGACCGAGTCTCGCTGCTGTCGGCGGACGCCTACTACAACTTCCGTCCGGAGCTCATGGTCGACCGTATCAGCCCGCGGCCACTGATGATCGTGCACGGCGCTCGGGATCGCCTCCACCCCGTGGACGAAGCGCGCAAGCTGTACAACCTCGCGAAAGAACCCAAGCGGCTGATCGAGATCGCGGAGGGCGACCATCTCAACTGGATCCAGCCCGACCATCCGCTTTTCCAGACTGCCATCCCTCAGGTCATCGATTGGTTCAAGCACAACCTCGCCGCACCGCGGCGTGGCTGACTCTGCCTCAGTGCACCACTAGTGCCGCAACTCGAGGATGCATCGGGGACCTCAGCTGGCGGCAGTGTCCGCCCCCGATACGGGCCCAGGATCTGAGAGCGCTCGTGGATCTCACGGGCTGCCTGATCGCAGACGCACCGCTCGATTCCGCCACGGCCGCTCGCAGCTTGGCCCTGGTGGCAGGTCCTAGGGACGAAGCCGGGAGCGATTCGACGCACGATTGCCGGCTCGGGCGATGGCGCAAATCAGCGTCCGTCTGAAGGACAAGTCGGTCCTATCCTCCGCCGTTTGCGAGCCGAGGGGCGAACCGGACAATCCCCCCTCGCCCAGCGATTCGGGGACCAAATTCGCCATGTGTGTCGACCCCGTGCTGGGGCCGGCTCGTTCCGCCGCTCTGCTCGAGGTGCTTGCGCGCTCGACCAAGTCGATAACCTCCGCGAGCTCTGGACCCTGCTCGAGTGATCGATAGCGCACCAGGAGACCGCGATGGGCGCTGAGGAAAACCGTCCGCAAACCACAGCTTGCCGGCCGATCCACGAGGTCGCCGGAGCCGCCGGGCTGCTGGAGTCGGAAGTCCACGCCTACGGTCGGTACCGCGCCAAGGTCGACCTCGGAGTCCTTCAGCGGCTCAGCGATCGGACCGATGGCCGCATTGTCATCGTGACCGGCATCACGCCTACCAAGGCCGGCGAGGGGAAGACCACCAGTGCGATCAGCCTCACCCAGGGGCTCGGCCGGTTGCAGGTGAGGGCCGCCCTCTGCCTGCGTGAGCCGTCCGTCGGCCCTGTCTTCGGCAATAAGGGGGGCGGGACGGGCGGGGGACTTGCCCAGATCGTCCCGATGGAGGAGGTGAATCTGCACTTCAACGGCGACATCCACGCCGTCGCCGCCGCTCACAACCTGCTCGCAACGGTCATTGACGCAACGCTCTATCACGACAGACCGATCCACATCGATCCCGCGTCGATCTCATGGCCCCGAACCGTCGATATCAATGATCGCGCCCTGCGGAACGTCATCGTCGGCCTCGGTGGCCGCGCCCACGGGACACCCCGTGAGTCCGGCTTCATCATCACCGCGGCATCGGAGGTGATGGCGATCCTCGCGCTCGCGACGGACCTCGGCGATCTCCGGCGTCGTCTCGGACGCATTCTCGTCGCGCAAGATCGGGATGGCAGCCCCGTCTCCGCAGATCAACTCCGGTTGGCAGGCGCGATGACGATCCTGCTCAAAGAAGCCCTCCTGCCCAACCTGGTGCAGACCATTGAGGGTCAGCCGGCTTTCGTCCACGCCGGCCCGTTCGGCAACATCGCGCACGCCAACAACTCGTTGCTGGCGGATCGCGTCGCGCTGAAGCTCGCCGATGTGGTCTGCACGGAGGCGGGCTTCGGCTCCGATCTGGGTCTCGAGAAGTTCTGCCACATCGTCTGCCGGTATGGACGGATCCAACCTTCGGCGGCGCTCCTGGTGGCGACGGGTCGGGCTCTCAAGGTGCATGGCGGCGTCTCGGAGCGAGCATCGGGGACCGAGGACATCGAGGCGCTGAAGCGGGGTGCAGCGAACCTCGCTGCCCACCTTGGGATCGTTCGCGCCTTCGGACTGCCCTGCGTGGTTGGGATCAACCGCTTTCCGACCGACACCGACCGGGAGCTGGAGCTCGTCCGCAACCTAGCGCTCGAGTTCGGAGCGGACGACGCGGTCGTCAATGACGGCTTCGGCCAGGGCGGCGCGGGCGCAGAGGCAATGGCGGCTGCCGTGCTGCGGGCAACCGAGCTGCCGAATCGCTTCGCACCCCTTTACTCGGCCGATGCGACCGTGCGCGAGCAGCTGGACCTCCTCGCCCGGAAGGTGTACGGCGCCGACGGAGTCTCGATCTCGGCGAAGGGAAATCGCCAGCTTGAGCGATTGGGCGAGCTCGGCCTCGACAAGCTGCCCGTCTGCATCGCGAAGACACCTTTCTCCATATCGCACGATCCAG
>JBBSHA010000061.1:0-9371 GCA_038253595.1 Candidatus Dormibacterales bacterium | reverse complement strand
GGGGCGCCCCCCCCCCCCCCTGTAGTGGAGCGTCATACCTCCCGCCCGCGGAAGCTCCAGAGGGCCAGGCCGAGGACTCCGAGCACCCAGAACACCGACCAGGCGACCAGTGCGGGCGGGGTGGGGTCGGAGACCGCGAAGGGGTTGGCGGAGGCGCCGGGACCGGCGGCCCGGGCCACGGCCTGGATCGACGCCGGCTCCATCGCCCACACCGCGCCCCGCCAGAGCGCGTCGGTGGGCAGCAGCAGCTTGGAGAGGGTGCCGATCTGGATCAGCGGGGCGTTGCTGAGGGCCTGCCCGATCCCCGCCACGATGCCGCCGATCCAGGCCATGAAGTAGAGGACCAGGGCGATGATGCCCCCGGTCATCCCGCCCATCCGGGTCGAGAAGAGCATGGCGATGGTGAGCAGGACCAGGCCTTCGCCGGCGATGAAGGCCATCAGGAGGAACGGGTGCGGGGGCAGGTAGCCGGTTGTCAGGCGGAGCACGCCCAGCTCCAGCGTGCCGGAGCCCGCGGCGTACGCGACCACCAGCGCGGCCAGGCCCAGCCACTTGCCCACGGCGACCTCCGCCCGCCGGACCGGCCGCGAGAGCATGGAGAGGGCCAGCCCCGACTCGATGTCGCCGGACAGGCTGGGCGCCGCCACCAGCACCGAGGAGAGCGCGAGAACCGCGGCGAACATGAAGCTGACCAGGATCAGCAGTTGGCTGGCGATCAGGTGGACCTCGACCGCGCCAATCGGCCGGCCGCGCGACTCGATGGTCCACAGCCGCGAGTAACCCCAGCCGGTGAGGAGGACGATGGCCAGGGTCATCAGCACCAGCGCGAGCAGGAGGCGGCGCCGGGAGGCCTCCCACATGGTCAGCTTGGCGAAGGTCAGGACCGCGCTCACGAGCGCCCTCCCAGCAGCTCCAGGAAGCGGTCCTCGAGGCTCTGGTGGCGGGGTTCCACGGAGTAGACCCGCCCCCCGAGGCGGACCACCTCGGCCACCATCTCAGGCACCCGTTCGGAGTCGAGGCCGCGCAGGGTGATCCAGTCGCCGTCGTCGTCGAGCTGGCCGAAGGCGCTGAGGCCGGCCCGCTCCCGCGCCGCCAGTCCGGCGACCCGGACCCGGCAGGACTGGCCGCCGAGAAGCTCGTCCAGCGTGCCGCTGGCGATCACCCGGCCCTGGTCGACCATCGCCACCCGGTCGCAGACCATCTCCACCTCGGTCAGCAGGTGGGAGTTGAGGAAGACCGCGCAGCCCCGCTCTCGGAGCTGGTGGATGATCTCCCTCACGTCGTGGCGGCCGACCGGGTCGAGGGCGCTGGTGGGTTCGTCGAGGAAGATCAGCTCGGGGTAGCCGAGCAGCGCCACCCCCAGGCCCAGCCGCTGCTGCATGCCCTTGGAATAGGTTCCGACGCGGTCGCCGGAGCGGTCCCGGAGCCCGACCAGGGCCGTCACCTCGTCGATCTGCTCAGGCCAGCCCGAGCGCGGCAGCCGCGCCAGCTCGCATTGCACGGCCAGGACCTCGCGGGCGCTCAGCCAAGGCTGGTAGCGGAACAGTTCCGGCAGGTAGCCGACCCGGCGCCGGGTGGCCACATCGCCGAGCGGCCGCCCAAGCACCCAGCCCTCCCCGGAGGTCGGCCGGAGCAGCCCCAGCAGCAGCTTGACGGAGGTCGTCTTGCCCGCCCCGTTCGGCCCCAGGAAGCCGAACACCTCGCCCGGGGGCACGGTCATGGTCAGGCCGGCCAGCGCCACGGTCCTGCCGTAGCGCTTGGCCAGCTCCACGCTGTGGATCGCGGGTGAGGCGGCGGCCGTGGCGGCCACCGCCTGTCTCACCTGCAGGTCGAGCACCGGAGTACCGGCTATGGGTCCGTCCTCTAGAGCGACTGGGCCACCTTCACGGCATCATCCTTGCTGACGGTGCCGGCGACAGCGTAGACCACGCCGCCTTTGATCCAGATCACCGCCGCCCCGAGCCCGGTGTTGTCGCCGATCTCGGTCCCCTTGACCCCGTTGACGGTCACCGGCGTCGCCGTCACCCGGTCGGCCGGGATCGGGATCGGGAGGTTGCCGGTCGGGTCGTCGAGCGAGGTGATCGCGGAGCGCACGGCCGGGCTGAGCCCGGGCTGGGCCAGGAGCAGGGCCTTGATGTCCTTCACCGAGGCGCCCGTCGAGGAGAGGGTCGGGGCCCTGACCTCGGCCACCGCCAGCAGCGGGCCGGCCGTGGTGAGTGCGCTCTGGGCGTCCTGGGTGCCGCTCCCGCTCGCGCCCGGCTTGTCGCCGGCGCCCCCGGCCCGCGCCTTGGCGATCAGGCCCTGGACGTCACCGAAAACGGCCGCCTCGGCGGGGCCGACCTGGACGACCAGGGTGCTGCCGTCGATTCCGGGCTTGAAGCTGGGCGCCGGCTTGCCCTGGGCCTGCGCGGCAGCCGTGGCCTTGGCCGCGCTGAAGGTGAAGGTGCCCTGGGACTGGGCGACCGCACCGTAGGTTACCGGCTTGCCGGCGACCCCGGCGGGCAGGTAGCGGGGGTTGATCTGGCCGAGGCCGCTGGCCCCTGCCGCTTCGGCGGCCGAACCCGCCTCCTTCAGCTCGGGCCGCTGCGTCCACTTCACGTCGCCGTAGGTGGCCAGGGAATCGAGACCGGTGAGGTCGCCACTGCTGATGCTGACGGGCGTGACCTGGGTGGGCTGGAAGATCTGGGCCAGGGACGAAGCCAGCGAGGTGAATGCGAAGGTGGCGACCATCGCGGCGGCGACCGCCGCCGCCAGGGCGGGCGTTCGCCAGCTCCTCACGGGCAGGCTAAGGAGGCGTCCGCCCCGCGCCGCCGGGCGGGAGCCGACGGCCGCCTTGACCCGGGCCAGGGCCGCTTCCGCGTCGACCGTGGCGCCGGCCACCGCCAGCAGGGCGGCGCCGTGCCGGGCGGAGCCGGCGATCTCACCGAACCGCTCCTGGCAGGAGGCGCAGGACTGGTAGTGGGTCCGATCGCCCGCGTCCAGAGCGAGGGGCTCGTCGTACATGCGACGGAGGGTGCCGTCAGACAGATGGCGCACGGTTCATCTCCTTCTTGAGTGCTTGCTCGGCACGCCTGAGCAGGGTGCCGATCTGGCCGGCGCCGACACCGAGCGCGGTGCCGACCTCGACGTAGCTGAGGCCGCTGTAGCGAAGGACCAGGACCGAGGCCGCCTTGGGGGACAGCCGGCCCAGAGCCACGCGGACGAGCCGCCGGTCCTCCTCCGCCTCGACCACTCGCTGGGGATCGTCCGAGGTCTCGCGCGGAGGCTGGCTGAGCTCGCGCCGCTCGCGCCGCTTGCGGCTGCGAATCCGGTTCAAGGACGTGTGCACGGCCGCCTTGTGCAGCCATCCGGCGGCGTAGGCGGCGGTGGCGGGGTGGCGGCGGTGAAAGTCGATGAAGACCTCCTGGGCCACGTCCTCGGCCTCGGGGCGATCGGCGAGGACGCGGTGGGCGATGGCCACCACCTTTCCGTACTCCGCCATGAAGAGGCGGTCGAAGGGCTGCTCGCGGGACTCGTCCGCGCCTGTCGCCGGCGCCGGCGGTTGATCTGGCATCGGTTTCACAGACTTCGCTTTCACTGCTGGGGATGCACCGTGACGGGCCCGATTGTGACAGCCGGGCCCGGACCTCCCGGTGTCGCCCGCCCTCTAGTAATAGATCGTGCGCGTGCGGTGATGGGGGCGGACCCCGAACAGGCCCTGGCCCAGCTCCCACAGGATCCAGTCCAGCTCGACGTCGGCGAGCCGGCGCCCGCGCCCGGCCAGCGCCAGCCGGAGGCCCTCGACGGCGGACACGGTGCAGGCCCGGATCTCGACCTCTGCCGGTTCGCCCGCGGTCAGCTCCTCCCAGCCGTCCACGCGCCGGGCCAGCTCCTGCGAGTACTCGAAGACCCCGAAGTGGCGGAGGACCTGGGGCAGCTTGTAGTCGGCGAAGCAGGTCAGGTCGGCGAGGTCGGGGAAGCCGGCGACCCCCGCTCCGTGGAGGTCGGCCGCCGCGATTTGGGCCCGTTTCAGCAGCGGCACCCGGTGGTCCTCGTAGATGGCGACGTCGGCGAACGACGGCAGCCGCTGGGCGAGCGTGGCCGCGGTGGCCGCGGCGGTGGGCTGGAGGAGGCCGGCAAATCCGTGGCCGCCCAGCTCGCGGAGGGCGGCGGCGCGCTCGTCCAGGAGCGGCAGCTCGCCGAGCAGGCGGCGGAGCCGGTCGGGCCCGATCTCGGCGAGGCGGCGCTCGTCGGCCAGCTCGCCCCCCGCCCGGAACGCGTCCCGCAGGGCCTCGGCCAGCCGCCAGTAGCCACCGGCGGGGCCACCCCAGAACGAGAAGTTGAGCGTGTCCAGGACCAGGACATAGGCCAGCGTGCGCCGCCTCGGCCCCGAATAGTGACGCTGCCCATCCCAGGCCGGCACGGGACGGCCCGCCACCGCCTCCAGCAGCCGGTCCAGGCCGCGGACGGCGACGTCGCGGGCTCGGCCGGCGACGAGGCGGGCCGCGGCCCTGACCCCGAGCGGGTCTCCCGGCTCAGGCGCCGACGGGACGCCCCCGGACGGTCCGCCGGAACTCGTCCTCGATCAGCTTGAAGTCCTTCTGGGGCAGCTGGTGGAGGTGGCCCTGGAAGGCCAGGGTCCAGTGCTCGGGTGGCCACTTGCGCACGTAGTCGAGGCGGTACGCGATCTCCTTGGCGAGCAGCCACTCGGCGTCCTCCAGGATCGCGTCCGGCCGCATCCGCACGCGCCACGGGTAGTCCTCATCGCGCCGGGTGCTGCGCCAGAGCAGGTTGTGCTCCTCGAACATCGCGGACGTCAGCGTGCAGGTGGCCGTGAAGGCCATGCGGCCGGTCACGTAGAAGAGCAACCGGTCGCCCGAGCGCATCTGCTCGACCCGCTTGCGGTGGCGCGACTTGACCCCCTGGACGCTGAACCCGTGCTCGCGGGTCTTGCGGAAGTTCTCGGGTGAGCTGACCACCATCCAGTACTGGGCGCTCCGCGCCGGCCGCTTCCGCCGCTTGCCGGAACCACCCGGCGGGGCGGCCGCCACCTCGTCCGCCATGGCGTAAGGCTAGCTCTTCAGCTGAGCGCCGCGACCGGCCCGGCAACCTGCGCCCAGCGCGGGTCAGTGCAGAGTTTCCGGCGCGCGAAGTGGTGCGCCGGCCGGCGGCAGGCTCAGCCGCGACTGTGCGGAGTTACTGGGATGGAGGCCTGGCGGGTCCCCGGCGCCGGGCTCGATCTAGAGTAGTGCTCCGACATGCCTGCACCTGTGCGGCGGCGCCGCCTCGTCAAGGTCCGCGGCGGCACGCTGGGGCCGTTTCTGGTCTGGGCCGTGGTGTTCGCCGACATCGGCACCTCGGTCTACTACACTCCCGGCATCCTCTTCCAGACTCCGGGCGTCGGGCGCCGGGCCGCTGTGTTCGTCGCCCTGACCCTGGTGGTCTTCGTGCTCCTGACCATCAAGTACGCCGAGGTGGCCTGGCGCTACCCGGAGGGCGGCGGGGTGGTCACGGTGGCGGCCAATGCCATTCACCCCTTCGCGGGTCTGGTGGGGGCCTGCTGATCCTGGTCGACTACTACCTGACCGCGGCGCTCAGCGCCCTCTCCGGGGTTCAGTACCTGGGCGTGCTGGCGCCCTCGCTGCAGCCGCTGGCGATCACGATCGCGGCCACGGTGATCGCCCTAACCGGCTTCGGCGTCCTCAACCTGCTCGGAATCCGGGAGAGCGCGCGGGTCACCGTGGTGTTCGCAGTCGTGGCCGCACTCGGCCAGCTGCTGGTGGTGGTGGCAGTGGCCGTCCACCTCGGGCCGGCCGGGATCGGGCACAGCATCGCGGTGCTGGGCCGGGGCCCCCACCTGGGACCGCTGAACCTGATCACCGGTTACGCGGCCGCCTTCCTCGCCTTCTCCGGGCTGGAGAGCATCGCCCAGCTGGCCCCGGCGATGCGGGAGCCACGGCGGACGGTCTCGGGCCGGGCGATGGCCATCGTGGTCGGCTCGATGCTGGTCACCAGCCCGCTGCTGACGCTCTGGTCGACGACGCTGCTCGAGCCCCACTCCGATCCCAACCAGTACATCTCGCTGCTCGGCGGCTACGCGGCGGGCCGGGTGCTGGCCAGCTTCGTCGCCCCCACGGGGGCGCTCCTGCTGGTGTTCGCCAGCAACACCGCCATCATCGGCAGCTATCACGTGTTCGTCGCCCTCAGCCGGATGGGCTTTCTACCCCGCACCGTCGAGGCCGTCAACCGCTGGCGCAAGACGCCGCACGTTGCGATCGGGCTGGCGGTCGGCTTCCCGGTCGCGATCGTGGTGGCGGCCGGCGGCAGCACCACCATCCTCGGTGACCTCTACGCATTTGGGCTGCTGGGCGCCTTCACCCTCACCTGCGTCGGGCTCGATATCGTGCGCTGGCACGACCAGACGCGGCGCCGGACGCTGCTCGCCCACAGGGCTATGCGCTCGGCGTGGCCACCACGGTGCTGGTGTTCGCGGCGTGGGCGACCAACCTGGTCGCCAAGCCGCTGGCGACAGCGTTCGGGGGCGGGATCACGGTGCTGGGCCTTGGCGTCGCGTTCGTCACCTACCGGTTGAGACGGCGCAACGCGCCCGTGGTGTTCCCGTTCCTGCACCGTGCCGCCATGACGGTGGCGCCCATCCGCGCCGGCCAGCGGCTGGCGCCGGCCGAGGTGCTGGCCCTCCTGCCCGGCGACCGGGCCGGGATCGAGGCGGTGGTGGCAACCGCCACCCAGGTTGCCCAGGGCCGGGCGGTGGCGTTCGTGCACCACGGCGCCAACGTGCGGGAGAGCCACGCCGCCCCGCTCGAGGTGGCCGATCCCTACCTGGAGGACAGGGAGGCCCAGAGCGTGTTCGCCCGGGCGGAGCGGGAGGCCCGGCGGACGATCTCCGACCGCCGCTACGTATACGTGCCCGGCAACCTCCGCCGGGAGGCGGTGGGCGACGTCTGGCGCCGGATCCAGCCCCGCGAGACGCTGGTCGCCGAGGGCGGGCACGATGTGCTGCCCCCGATCGCCGTCGACCGTGTTCGCCGCACCCACTCGGGCGGGGTCACGGTGCTCCACCTGATCAGCCGCAAGCCGCTGCCGGTCCCCGTCGCCGGTTAGCCGGACCGGCAGCCCTGACAGTGCTGGAGTTCGAGGTCACGGCCCGCGACGGAGCGGCCCGGCGGGGGGTGATCCGGACCGCCCACGGCGCCGTGGAGACCCCCGGCTTCCTCGCCGTGGCCACCCGGGCGGCGCTCAAGGGACTCGACCCCGCCACCGCCTCGGCCGCCGGGGTTCAGGCGCTGATCTGCAACTCCTACCACCTCCAGATCCAGCCCGGCGGCGAGGCGGTCGAGGCGGCGGGCGGGCTTCACCGTTTCATGGGCTGGGGCGGCATGCTGGCGACCGATTCCGGGGGCTTCCAGGTGTTCAGCCTCCGTCACGGCCAGGTCGCCGAGGAGCTCAAGGGCCGGCGCCGGCTGGCCGGCGCCGGCCGCGGGGACCCGATGCTGGCAGTCACCGTCGACGAGGAGGGGGCCGACTTCCGCTCCTATCTGGACGGCAGCCGGCAGCGGTTCACGCCCGAGAACAACATGCGCCTGCAGCGCAGCCTGGGCGCGGACGTCCTCTTCTGCCTGGACGAGTGCACCCCGTTCCACGTGCCCCAGGCGTACACGGCCGCCGCGACCGGGCGCAACCTGCGCTGGGCCCGGCGCTGTCTGGACGCCTTCACCGAGCTGGGCATGGACGCCACCCAATCCCTCTACGGGATCGTCCACGGGGGCGTCCATCCCGATCTCCGGCGGCGCAGCGCCGACGCCATCGGGGCCATGGACTTCGCAGGATTCGGCATCGGTGACTGCCTGGGCGAGACCAAGCCGGACTGGTACCGGGTGGTCGAACTGGTCTGTCCGCTGCTGCCGCCCGAGCGCCCCCGCCACCTGCTCGGGGTGGGCGAGCCGGACGACCTGGTCCAGGGGGCGCTGCGCGGCATCGACACGTTCGACTGCGCCATGCCGACCCGGATCGCGCGCCACGGCCAGGCCCTCCACCGCGGCCGTCCCCGCTTCCGGCTCGACCTGGCCAAGGCGGAACACCGGGCCGCGGACCGGCCCCTGGAGCAGGGCTGTCCCTGCTCCGCCTGCACCCGCTTCGGCCGCGCCTACCTCCACCACCTGGTGCGCGCCGGCGAGCTGCTCGCGATCGCCCTGCTGGCCGAGCACAACCTGGCCTTCACCGCCCGCCTGATGGGGCGCATCCGGACGGCCATCGGCGCCGGCCGCCTCGCCGAGCTCCGCGCCGAGGTGCTCGCCGGCCGCCTGGGGGACGGCCCCGAGTGATGGTGGGAAGGCCTTCGCCGGCTACCCGGCCCGGCTCGGGACGCCGATGACGAGCTACATCGCGCTGCTCCGCGGCATCAATGTGGGTGGCAGCAAGCGGGTCGCCATGGCGGACGTGCGGGCTCTGCTCGTGGACCTGGGCCACGGCGCGGTGGCGACCCACCTGCAGAGCGGCAACGCGCTCTTCGAAAGCAGCCGCGACGACGAGGCCGCGCTGGCGGCCGAGATCGAGGCGGCGATCTCCGGCCGCCTCGGCCTCCAGGTCAGCGTGCTGGTCCGCACGCGGGAGGAGGTGGCGCGCGTCGTCGCCGCCAATCCCATTCGGGAAGCGGTGGCCGACCCCTCCCGGCTCCACGTGGTGTTTCTCTCGGCCGCGCCCGAGCCCGCCCTGGTCGCGGCGGTCGCGGCGGTGGCCGTCGAGCCCGAGGTGGTCCGTTTCGGCGAGCGCGAGGTCTACGTCTGGTACCGGGGCGGCTTCGCGGACTCCAAGCTCACGGGCGCGTTCTGGGAGCGCCGGCTTCGGGTGCGGGCCACCGCGCGCAACTGGAACACGGTGACGCGGCTTCTCAGCCTGGCCGGCGGGAGTTAGGCCAGAGTTGGGCCCGGGCTCGTGGTCGATCCTCTACGGCGAGGCTGCCGGCGGACCCGCGGGACGGGGGGCGTACGGCTCCAGCCCGAGCAGGCCGACGGCGTCGTCCAGGGCGGCCGCCAGGCGGCGCAGGCGCTCCGGCTCCAGGGCCACCTGGCCGAGTCGGGTGGGACCTGCTGCCGGCGCCGCCAAGAGGAGGGCGCGCCCTGCCTCGGTCGCTTCGACGATCCGCTTGCGCAGGTCGTAGAGGCTGGGCCGCCGCTCCACCAGATCGAGGCGCTCCAGGCGGTCGATCAGCTGGCCCAGGGTGGCGGGGTGCATGGCCAGCCGCTCCCGAAGCTCGGCCAGCGTGACCGGCCCGTCGGCGATGACGCCCAGGATCTCGAGCTGGGTCGAGGTCACCCCGTGGCGGCGCTGCAGGTGGCGGTTCAGGCCGGCCCGGGCCCGGTCGAGCCGGGCCC
>JBBSHA010000060.1:0-9530 GCA_038253595.1 Candidatus Dormibacterales bacterium | reverse complement strand
GCCGACATCTTCTATCGCAACGTCCAGGCCTCGGGCGTGATCCCCCAGCTCAGCGTCATCGCCGGGCCCTGCACCGGGGGCGCGGTGTACTCGCCCGCCATCACAGACTTCATCTTCATCGTCGCCAACTCCGGCTACATGTTCATCACCGGGCCGGAGGTGGTGCGCGTCACCACCGGCGAGGACGTGACCTTCGACCAGCTGGGCGGCGGTGACGTGCACAACACCCGCTCGGGGGTCGCCCACTTCCTCTCCAGCGACGAGGCGGACTGCTGGCAGGGGGTGCGCTCGCTGCTCTCCTACCTGCCCCCCAGCAACCGCGAGCCGCCGCCGTTCCAGCCCACCGATGACGACTTCGAGCGCGCCGACCCCGAGCTGCAGACGCTGGTGCCCGACAATCCCAACCTGCCCTACGACATGCGCGCGGTGATCGCCCGGCTGCTCGACGAGCGCCGGTTCCTGGAGGTGCAGCCCTTCTTCGCGCAGAACATCGTGGTCGGCTTCGGCCGGCTCGGCGGCCACCCGGTCGGCGTGGTCGGCAACCAGCCCCGGGTGCTGGCGGGCGCGATCGACATCAGGGCCTCGACCAAGGCGGCCCGCTTCATCCGCTTCTGCGACGCCTTCAACATCCCCATCGTCTCCATGGTCGACGTTCCCGGCTACCTGCCGGGGACGGCCCAGGAGCACGAGGGCATCATCCGGCACGGCGCCAAGCTGCTCTACGCCTACGCCGAGGCGACGGTGCCCAAGCTGACGGTGATCACCCGCAAGGACTACGGTGGCGCCTACTGCGTGATGTCGCCGAAGCAGATGGGGGCGGATCTGAACCTGGCCTGGCCCACGGCCGAGATCGCCGTCATGGGCCCGGAGGCGGCGGTCAACATCATCTACCGGCGTGAACTGGACGCCGCGGCGGACCCCGCCGCCCGCCGCACCCAGCTGGTGGGCGAGTACACCGCCCGTTTCGCCAACCCCTACGTGGCCGCCGAGCGCGGCTATATCGACGACGTCATCGAACCCCGGGAAACCCGCCGCGAGCTGATCCGGGGCCTCCAGCTCTGCCAGCGAAAGACAGTGGAACGGCCGGCCCGCAAGCACGGCAACATCCCGCTCTGAAGCTGCCGGACGCTGCCGCCGGCGGCGCCCTGTTAAGACCTCGGCACTCACTTGGAGGCTGCGCGCCCTTCGTGTTTACCTTGTCCGGCTGATGTCGAGCGCCCCCGCCCCCCAACCCCGCGACTTCCGGCCCCCGATCCGGGTGGTGGCCTCGGCGCGCCGCCGGCGCACCGTCTCGGCCCGCATGGTGGACGGGGTGCTGGAGCTGCGGGTGCCCGCCTGGATGCCTGCCTCCGAGCGGGAGATGTGGGCCGGCCGTATGCGGCAGCGGATCGAGCGCCAGGTGCGGCGGGCCCGCCCGACCGATCTCGACCTGGAGATGCGGGCGCGGGCGCTCAACCGGCGCTATTTCCGCGGCCGGCTGAGCTGGGTCTCGATCAGCTATGCGGGCCAGGAGCGGCGCTGGGGCTCCTGCAGCTTCACCTCGGGGGTGATCCGGATCTCAACCAGGGCCTCCCGGCTGCCGCCATGGGTGCTCGACTACCTCGTGGTCCACGAGCTGGCTCACCTGGAGGCGGCCGACCACGGACCTCGCTTCTGGGAGCTGGTGACCGCCTACCCGCTGACCGAGCGCGCCCGCGGCTACCTGATGGCGATGGACCACGCGGCCGGCGCGCGGGCCGGATCGGAGCCGGCCTCCGAGGACGATTTCTAGGCCGAGGTTCCTGGGCTCGTCAGCAGTGCCAGGTGCCGGTGACATGGGCCGGACCGTCCTGGCCGGCCAGCGACTCGTCCACAGTGCCCGAGGTGGCCCCCGAGGCGACGACGATCGTCCCCTTCTGGCCGGCGAAGAACGAGGGACTGCCGCGGCCGGTGGTTCCCACGGACACCCGCGCGGGCGGGGCGTCGTAGGAGCCCGGCCCCCGGTAGTCGGCGAGAGCGATCTTGAAGGACCACTCCCCGCTCCGGTAGGGGAAGCGCAGGTCAACCGTGAACCCGGCCGGGGTGGGGCCGCAGGGCGGCCGGGCTCCGGCGCTCGTCACCGTCGCCTCGATGCTGCCCGAGAGCAGCAGCGAGGTCGCGGCGGCCGGCGCCGGTTGGGAAGAGGCCGGCGCCGGAGCCGGTGGGATTGGCGACGGGGAGGCCTGGGGTGGGCTGGAGGTGATGGCGGCGGCGGTCGCCCGGGGGCTTGACCCCGAGCCCCCGCCCGCGGGGATCACCCGGCCGCATGCGAGGACCGCGACCAAGAGCGCGGCGGCCGCCACCAGGCGCCTCATCGAATGATCACCGCCTCCGTCACGGCACCAGGACAATCTTGGTGGCCTGCCGGTCCTCGAAGAGCCGGTAGGCCTCGACGGCATCGTCCAGGGGCATGCGGTGGCTGATGATCCGCTCCGGGTGGAGGCGGCCCGCGGCGATCAGGTCGAGAAGGGGGCGCATATAGGCGTGGACGTTGGCGCAGCCCGAGCGGAAGCTGAGGTCGCGCGTCCAGAAATCGAAGAAGGGGAAGTCGGAGCTGACCGCGCTGGGCACGCCCACGGACGAGACCGTGCCCCCGCCCCGCACGCAGGCGATCGCGGTCTCGATCGCGGCCATCTGACCCACGCACTCCAGCACGGCGTCCGCGCCGAAGCCCTCGGTGTGGCGCTGGACCTCGACCTCGGGGTTGACCAGCCTGGAATCAAGGGGGACCGCCCCCAGGTCCCCGGCCAGCTCGAGGCGGTCGTCCACCCGGTCCACCGCGAACACCCGGGCGGGTCCGAAGAGCTGGGCGCACATGACTGCCATCAGGCCAACCGGGCCGGCGCCGATGACGGCCACGGTGTCGCCCGGGCGGATCTCACCCCTCTCGGCGGCGAAGTACCCGGTGGCCAGGATGTCGCCGACGAAGATGGCCTGCTCGTCGTCCACTCCGTCCGGGATTCGGGCCAGGTTGAGCGCGGCGTTGGGGACCACGCAGTATTCGGCCTGGGCGCCCCCCAGGTCGCCGAAGTACGTCCCGTGGCCGAAGATCGCACGCTCGGCGCACTGCGCCCACCATCCCCGGCGGCACTGGCGGCAGTGGCCGCAGGCGGCGTAGAAGGACGCCACCACCCGGTCGCCAGCGGCCACCCCGCGCACCTCCCCGCCCACCGCCTCCACCACCCCGGTGAACTCGTGGCCGAGGAGAGCGCCCTGCTGGACCGGGCTGTGGCCGTGCAGGATGTGCATGTCCGAACCGCAGATCGCGCCCAGGCTGATCTTGACCAGGGCCGATCCGGGCTCCTCGAGCACCGGTTTGGGGACGTCGTCCACGCTGACCCGGCCCACGTCCTGGTAGGTGACCGCTCTCATCTCGGACACGAGTTTAAACGTCAGCGGCAGCCCCGGAAATGAGGCTTGGCAAAGACGCCGGGAGAGCCTATAGTGATAGCGAAGGTATCATTATTTTGCCGTCCAAGTCTTGAGGAGGATCCTGAGATGGACCAGATCGTTTGGGTGATCGTGGCGGTGGTCGTGATCGCCGTCCTGCTGGCGGTGGCGGTGCTGGCGACCCGCCGCCCCCGCAAGCCGCCGTTCGCGACCCACAGCTTCCCTGAGAACTACCTCGCCCCCTACGAGCACCGGATCGAGGAGATCGAGCGGATGTTCGTGAACCAGCCCCGGGAATCGGTGGCCGCGGCCAAGCTCCTGGTGGACGACATGCTGACCCGCATGGGCTACCCGGTCCGCATGACCGGTGAGGAGCGCGCCCGCGATCTTCGCCACTTCAATCGCGACCACTCCGACCGCTACCGGCTCGCCTCCGAGATGAAGGCCGACCCCACGACCGAGGAGATGCGGCGCGCGCTCAAGGCGTACCTCGATTCCGCGCGCGACCACATCGGCGACACCCGGACCGACTACGAGAAGCAGGCGGGCAGCGAGCGCCGGCCGGAGATCGCCGGCTAGGGCGGCCGCCAGGACGGCCGCCGGGCCGGTGCGGGGTGGGCTGAACCGGCCGGCCTGACGGCCGCGCCCCTTTTCGGCACTTAAGCTGGGGCGGCATGGCACGGGTGAAGGGGGCGGCGGTCCTGGTGACCGGGGCGTCCAGCGGCATCGGCGAGGCGACCGCGCTCGCGTTCGCCAGGCGCGGGGCTCGCCTCGCCCTCTGCGCCCGCCGCCTCGACCGCCTCCACGACGTGGCCGAGCGCTGCCGCGCCCTGGGCGCGCCGGAGGTGGTCGTGCGCCGGGCCGACGTGGGCCGGTCGGCCGATGCCCGAGGCTTTGTGGCCACCGCCCTGCAGAGCTTCGAGCAGCTCGACGTGGTGGTCAACAATGCCGGCCACGGCTGGCGCGGCCGGCTCCAGGACATGGCCGACGGGGACGCCCAGGAGATGCTCGCCACCAACTTCCTGGGCACCCTCTACACCACCCAGGCGGCCCTGCCCGGGATGCTGGCGGCGAATGCCGGGGTCATCATCAACATCAGCTCGGTGGTCGGATTCCGCGCGGCCCCCTACAGCGCCGTCTACTCCGCCAGCAAGCACGCCGTCACCGGCTTCGCCCATGCCCTGCGCGGGGAGCTCAGCGGCACCGGGGTCAAGATCTCGGTCGTCTACCCGGGTACCACCGACACCGACTTCTTCAAGGATGGCCGGCCCCGGCGGGGCCTGCTGGCGTCCTCGGCGGAGCGGGTGGCCGAGGTGATCGTCCGCACCGCGCGGCGGCCGCGGCGCGACGTGATCGTCTTCCCCTACCGGGCGGCCCACCTGGTCGAGCCCCTGTTCGGGGGACCGCTCGACCACGTCCTGGGCGAGGCGCGGCGAAGCCGGGACGCTCGCCTGCGGCGCGGCTGACGCGACCGGACCGGACGCCGGCCTCAGCCGGCGGGCAGCGGGAGCGCGCGGGGCGGCACCGGCGAGGACTGAACGATGGAGGTCGTCGTCTGCCCGTAGGGCAGGAACCGGTCCAGGATGGCCTCCAGGTGGGTGACGGCCGGCACGTAGACCTTGAGCAGGAAGCAGTCCTCGCCGGTGATGCGGTGACACTCCACCACCTCGGCGGTCTCACGGGCCAGATCGGCGACCATCTGCAGCTGGCGGGGTCCGGGCCGGATCCGGACGTAGGCGGCGACCCCGTAGCCCAGCGCCTGGGGAGTCGATCGCGACGCTGTAACCCGCGATCACACCCGCCTGCTCCAGGCGCTGAACGCGATCGGTGACTGCGGGCGCCGACATCTGCAGGCGCCTGGCCAGCGCGGCCATCGTGAGCCGCGGCTCCCGCACCAGGTGGCCGAGCAGCCTGAGGCAGACCTGGTCCAGGAGCGGGCTGGCAATGGCCAAGGTCATTGGGCGTCCGGGCCTGGGTTCACCAGCCCATTGCGCCCTTCCGCCTGGGATTAGCCATGGACTCGGCGCTCATTCCCTTGCAGCATTGTGTCATGCTGTCGGCCACCCCACAGCCGCGGGCGGCGCCACCCCGCGGCCGGGTGGCGGACGCCGTGCCCCACCCCCACGTCTACTTCCTCGTCAGCGCGATCTTCCATTACCTGGGCCCGTCCTTCGCCGTCCTGCTCTTCGCGCGGCTCGACGTTCTCGGTGTGGCCTGGCTGAGGATCGCCAGCGCGGCCGCGGTCCTGGCGGTGTGGCGACGGCCGTGGACCTTCCTCGCCGGCCTGGCCTGGGCCGACCGGGGCGTGCTGGTGGCCCTCGGGGTGGTGCTGGGGTTGATGACAGCTGCTTTTACCTCGCCATCGCCCGGCTGCCGCTGGCCACCGTGGGTGCCATCGAGTTCCTCGGCCCCATCGGTCTCGCCGTCGTGGGCCTGCGGACCCGGCGCAACCTGCTGGCGCTGGCCTGCGCCGTCGCCGGCGTGTACCTGCTGACCAGCGTCCGGCTCGGCGGCCGGCCACTGGGCTTTGCCCTGGCCTTCGCCAACTGCGGCCTGTTCGTCCTCTACATCGTCCTCGCCCACCGCATCGCCCAGCGCGGCGCCCACGCCGGGATCGACGGGCTCAGCGCCGCCATGGTCATCGCTCTGGTCGTGGTGATGCCGATCGGCATCGCAGGCGCAGCGCCGGCCTTTGTCAGCCCGCTCCTGCTGGGGGCGGGGATCGGCGTGGGCGTCTGCTCCTCGGTGATCCCTTACGTCACCGACCAGCTGGAGATGGCACGGCTCTCGCGGGCGACCTACGCGCTGCTGCTGGCCCTGCTGCCCGCCACCGCCGCCGGGATCGGCCTGGTCGTGCTCCACCAAGTCCCCACCCTCGCCGACCTCGGCGGCATCGCGCTGGTGGTCGCGGGGGTGGCGGTGCATCGGGAGGCCGCCGGCTGAATTCGGAAGACGCGGCAGCCTGTCAGGACGATGCCGGCCCCCGCTCCACAGAGGTGACGCCGGCCTCGATCAGCAGCTCCTCCAGGCGCAGGGCGTTGGCGGTGGCCCAGTTCGAGTAGTTGTTGTTCATGATCGCGTGCACCTCCTCCGAGTACTCCGCCATCGCCCGGATCCGCGGCACCCACTCGCCCAGCTCCTGATCGCTGTAGTCGTGCTGGAAGCGCACGCTGGGGGGCGCCCCCTTGAGGTTCCAGTTGCCCGCGTTGCGGCCGTGGAAGCGGACCACGGCGAGCCTGGGGGAGGTGGTCTCGGCGACCGGGGGCAGGCTGCTGTCGAAGCCGGCCGGAGCGTCGACGGTGACGTAGGCGATGTCGCGGGAGTGGAGAAAGCCGAGGGTGCCCGCGGCGTGGCGCTCGTCCAGCCAGGTGCGACGCCGGAACTCGACCGCCACGGAAAACCCGTGCAGCCGCTCCTGGCACTGCTCGACGTAGGCCAGCGACCGGCTGGAGGGGAGGAACCAGGGCGGAAACTGGAGGAAGATCGCGCCCATGCGGCGGGCTGTCCGGAGCGGCTCCAGCGCCTCCCGGAACGCATCCCACGCCGCATCCACAACCTCGGCGGGAATCTGCTCCAGGTAGACGCTGCGCTTGTCCCGGAGGGCCGCCGGGAGCCCCTCCCGGATCGCCGGCGGCAGCGCCCGGGGGCTGGTCGGGTGCTGGGTGAACAGCGAGAACGACTTGACGTCGAAGCGAAAAGCGGGCGGCGTCCGCTCCAGCCACATCTCCGAGTTCCGGCGCACCGGCATCCCGTAGTAGGTGCTGTCGACCTCGACCATCGAGAACCGGCTGCTGTAGTAGCGCAGTCGCTCCTCGGAGCTGCTGACGCCCTCCGGGTAGAAGAGGCGCGAGCTGATCAGCTGCTTGTCGATCCAGCCCGCGATGCCACATCTGATCACGCACCCAGTTTGGGTGGATCCGGGCTCTCAGATGGGTGGGGGCGCCCCCGAGCCCCGCCGTCGGATGGACTCTTCTGGCCTTTTGGGGCTTTTGGGTTTACTCTCGGCCCCAATGACCATCCACACGGAGGCACCCTAGATGCAGAATCCACCGCCCGGCCCCCCGCCGGACAACGTTCCCGCCGCGCCCGCCGCCGGCATCGATCGCCGGACCGGGGCCACCCTCATCTACGGCCTGACCTGGGTCGGCGGGCTGCTCGGCCTCTTCGTGTTCGGCAAGGATGACCCGGAGCTGAAGTACCACGGAGCCCGCGCGCTGGTGCTCTGGCTGCCGCTGTTCATCCTCACCTACCTGATCGACCTGGTGCTCGGCTTCATCCCGGTGGTCAGGGTGGTGGTGCCACTGCTGTTCAACGTCGCTCTGGTGGTGCTGTGGATCTACGGAATCTACAAGGCGTGGACCACTCGCGGCGCCCGCTTCCCGATTCCCGTGCTGGGGCCCCTGGTGGAGCCCTACGCGGAGAGGGTCGCGAACTCGGTCTAGGGTAGGAGGAACTCCGCTTGGGTTGAGAGGCGGCCACCCGTCAGGGCGCGGCCGCCTCCATCTCCTGGAGGGCGCGGAGTACACCGGCCAGAAGTGTGTCCCGGTCGGCCCGGGCCGCGGTCAGCTCCTCTCGGAGCCGGCGGTTCTCGGTCTCCAGCAGGCGCAGACGGGGGTCCGGCCGGCCGACCCTGGACGCCGCCTCGCGGAGCTCGAGGCGCAGGCGCTCGTGGGCGACCTTCAATTCCCGCCGCTCCGCCAGGAGCTGCTGGACGAGCGGCCGATCAGGCGCCGGCGGGCTGCCCGGGCCGGCTGGCATAGCGACAAAGGCCGGGCTGGAACTCGCGCAGCCGCAGGTGCTCCATCTCGCGCTTCAGGAGCCCGGCCTTGAGAGTCAGGGCCCGAGTGCCCCGGACGTCCTCGTGCGGCCATCGGTACAGGTAGAGCGAGTCCACCAGGACGCACAGGGCCAGGCGCTCGCCGTCCGGCTCGATCACGGTCTTGTAGCAGGGGACCGTACGGCGAACGATCTCCGACTTGTGGAATCCGGCGATCCGGCCCGTCAGAACCGCCAGCGGGGAGCGCACGGGATGATGCTAACCGGCCAATAGAGACAGCTGTTGGGGGGCCGGCGGCGGGGAGTGGAAGGACTCGTGGCGGCCGGCGAGGCCGTGCCGGCTGGTGAGCCTGGCCACCGCGGCGATCGCCGTCTGCGCCAGCGGGCGAGGCAGGTGGGTCCGGCCCGCGAAGTCCCGCTCGTAGCGGGGGAGCAGCTCCGGCCAGTGCCGGGCCAGGCTCGCCAGGAAGTGCTCCCGGGTTCCGGGCCCGAGGTGGAGGACGTTGGCCCAGACGTGGGCCGCACCGGCCTCGCGGGCGGCCACCACCACCTGCTCCAGCAGGTCGGGGCGGTCGCTGAGGCCGGGCAGGATGGGGGCGATACCCACCCCGGCCCGGATGCCCGCCGCGGTCAACCGGGCCAGTGCTCGGAGCCGCTGGCGAGGATGGGCGGTGCCGGGCTCGGTCCGCCGCCATACCTCGCCGTCCAGGGTGGGGATGCTGAACGTCACCGAGACGGCCGCCCGCCGGGTCAGCTGGACCAGGACGTCCAGGTCCCTCACGATCAGCGGGCCGCGCGTGATTATGGAGGCCGGGCTGGCGAAGTCGGTGAACGCCTGGAGGCAGGCGCGGGTCAGGCGGAACCTGCCCTCGGCCGGCTGGTAGGGATCGGTGGCGGAGCCGATCGCGACCCCCTCCCGGCACCATGACGGGCGGCCGAGCTCGCGGCGCAGCACCTCGGCGACATTGCTCTTGACCCGGATGGCGCGTCCGTAGCCGTCTCCGGCCGGCCGGTCGGCGCGCTGCTCGAACGCCCGCACATAGCAGAAGGTGCAGCGGTGCTCGCAGCCCATGTAGGGGTTGAGCGACCACTTGAAGGGCATCCCCTGGACACGGTTCAGCGCCGACCTGCAGGGCTGCTCGAGGTACTCCACAGCCACCCGCCGCGGCTCGTGGACGCCAGTCGTCATGTGGCTAGTATAGAACAAATGTTCGCCGTCTAGACCACCCTGGCCGCACCTGCCTGGCGGACCTGCGAGGACGGGCAGATGTCGTTGAGGATGCATTCCGCGCAGCGTGGCCGGCGCGCTTCGCAGACCCGGCGGCCGTGAAGGATCAGCCGCAGCG
>JBBSHA010000059.1:0-9576 GCA_038253595.1 Candidatus Dormibacterales bacterium | reverse complement strand
GGCTCGCGCTGCTCACCAACCTGACCGCGCGGCAGCGGAACAACGAGGTCTGGGGCCAGGCCCGCGCCCGGCGCCGGGCGCGCGAGAGCGGGTCGCCGGCGCCGGCCGGCGGGGAGACCACCGGCTCGTAATCCATCAATCGTCCAGCTAAGATATGTGGCATGGGCGATGAGGCGGCGGTGGCGGCCCTGGCGCGGGCGCTGGGCGACCAGACCAGGATCCGGCTGGTCGACCAGCTGGCAGCCGGCGAGGCGACCGTCAGCGACCTGGCCGCCCGCCTCGGGCTCGAGCAACCGCGGATCTCCAGCCACCTGGCGGTGCTCCGTGAGGCAGGCCTGGTGGCGGTCCGGGCCCGAGGCCGGCAGCGGGCCTATGCGCTGGGCAGCGAGGCGGCGAGCCTGGCCGTGGCGGTCCTGCGGAGCCTGGCTGAGGCGCCCCCGCCCCGCAGCCGGGCCGCGCGCCGGGCGGTCATGGCGGACGCCCCGATCCGCCGCGCCCGCACCTGCTACGACCACCTGGCCGGGGTGGCGGGGGTGGCCATGATGGAGTCGATGCTGGAGCGCGGCTGGCTGGAGCGGGTGGGCGAGCGCGACCTCGGCCTCACCGCGGCGGGGGAGGCGGGCCTGGCCGCGGCGGGTGTGGACCTGGCCGGGGCGCGCCGCGCCCGGCGCTCCTTCGCCGTCAGCTGCCTGGACTGGACCGAGCGTCGGTTCCACCTCGGCGGTGCCCTGGGGGCGGCGCTGCTGGCGGCCCAGGTCCGCAGCGGCCGGGCCCAGGTCCGGCCGGACAGCCGGCTGGTCCGGCTGGAGGCGAGCCCGTGGCCGGCCTGATCTCGGTCTTCCGCAACCGCGGTCTGATGACCCTGATGCTGGGGCACCTCACCGTCGACAGCTACGTCGGCCTGCTCCCGGTCCTCTACCCGCTGCTGATCCAGCGCTTCTCGCTCAACCTGGCGACCGTCGGTCTGGTCAGCCTCGCCTACAGCGGGATGGCGGCCGTCTCGCAGCCACTCTTCGGTGTGCTCGCGGACCGCGTCGGGACCCGCTTCACGGGGGCCGCCGTGATCTGGACGGTGGTCACCTTCGCCGCCATCGGCTTCGCGCCCAACTTCCCCACCCTGGTCGGCGTGGCCGCCCTCTCCGGCCTCGGCTCGGGCGCCTTCCACCCCTTCGGCGCGGTGACGGTGCGAGGCCTGCTGCCGGAGCGGGGCGCCAACCTGGCCATGTCCGTATATGTGACCGGCGGCACGTTGGGGGTGGCGGTGGGACCCCTGATCGGGGTGGTGCTGTTCACGCTGCTCGGGGTGCGGGGCACCGCGCTGCTCCTGGTTCCCGGCCTGGCCAGCGCCGGCTTCGTACTGTTCGCCATGCGCCGGCCCGAGCCGCGCAGCCGCCCGGCCGCGGCCGGCGGCGGGGCCAGGGTGCTGGCGGTGGCGCCGCTGGTGGCGGTGATCGCGGTGATGGCCTCGCGCAGCTGGACCCTGACGACGCTCCAGGCGTTCACCCCGACCTGGTACCACCGGCTCGGTTACTCGCCCTGGTTCTACGGCTCGCTGGCCACCACCATCGTGCTCTCGAGCGCGATCGGGACCGTGGGCACCGGGTCGCTGGCCGACCGCTGGGGCCGCAAGGCTGTGATCCTGGGCTCACTGCTGCTGAGCATCCCCGCGGTCGGGCTCTTCGTCGCCTTCCCGGGCTCGCTCGGCTTCCTGTGGGCGATCGGGATCGGCGCGCTGGCGGGCTCCACCGCGCCCCTCTGCCTGATGCTGGCCCAGGAGCTGATGCGCGGGCGCACCGGGCTCGCCTCGGGGCTGGTGATGGGGCTGGGCTTCGTCACCGGGGCGATCGGGGTCCCCATCACCGGGATCGTGGCCGACCGCTGGGGCCTGCAGTCCGCGCTCATGCTCCAGGTGGCGGTGGTCCTGGCCACCATCCCCATCGCCCTGGCGCTCCCGGGCGAGCCCCTGCTGCGGCGCCTCCACGAGCCAACCGGTGGGGCCCCCCGCGCGGCCGCGGCCGGCGCCACCGGCGAGTGACAGGGTCGCCGACTCATGTGGACGGGTCCCATCCACGACTAGGGCTGAGGCGCAGGCGGCGGGCGACGCTTCGGCTGCCACAGCTTCGAGCCCTTCAGACCGTAGCGGCGGACTGGTGCCGCGCTCCTGAACCTCCATTTTGTCAATCCATCTCTGCACAATCTCGTGATCCCAGTTCGACGGCGCGAGACCGCTCGTGGGATCCTACGGCGCGACGATGGCCAGTGTTGTACCGAATCGCGCCAGCGCCTCGGCGTGACTGGCCGGCATGTCGTTGTCCCCGGTGATGAGAACCGCGTCCTGATCCAATTCGTGAATCTGCGCCAGGAGCGCGGGATCCTTGAGATCCTTGAATCCCAGTTGCGCAATGTCGACAGCAGTCCGGCCTCTGCGCCTGAGCTCAACTGGGATTCGCTTACTGAGGTCACCGTCGACCACCAGTCGGCGAGGCACCGCGTCGCCCTACGCGGCTAGCAACTTGGCAGCAGCTTGATACCAACGCACCGCGTCGCCGACTTCAGCCCGGGTTAGGTCGTACTCGTCCCGTAGCAGAACCATTCCGCCGTCTTCGCGGGCGATCAGTGCGACCTTCTCCACCGGCATCCGACGGCCCTTGATAGTCGGCTTGCCGCTCAGGCGGTCTGGATCGACCTCAACGTGGGTGATGTCCGGGTGCATCCTGGCGACCCACCCTCCGTTTTGCAGCCACTTGGCGATTCTTCGAAGATCGTCCAGCTCGATCACGCCCTGGCCACGACGTCGACCTGCGGACCACGGCGATTCCCCGCCAACCAACTCAACCAACTCCGATCCAACAGTGGCCAAGGGCGCGACCTGGAGGGGCCAGTCCCCGTACTCTGCACGGAGGCTTGGGAGCGCGGACCTGATCTCCCGGTAGGGGACTTGGCGATCCAAAAGCTCGTGGACGACCATCGCCTCAGCCACGTCCTGATAGCTGTAGACGCGCGGGACCAGGTCCGATCGCGACGATTGGACGTACCCCCGCCGCGCCCACTGGCCGACGGTATCGCCGGACACCCCGGCAAGAAGGCCGACTTCCCGTGCCAGGTACCAGCCCTTGGGCGACGAGTTCATCAGGAGCGCCACTCTAAGTCCTGAGCATGGCTTATGGAAACCGCCGCCATTGGGATCCCGGTATGAGGCATCGCGCTGGGGACGATGTGAGGGCCGTTGCCCACGCGGCCGCGGCCGGCGCCACCGGCGAGTGACGGGGTCGCCGACTCGCCTAACGTGTTCGGGGTGCGGGCCCAACCCTTCGCAGACATCGCCGGCCACGAGGCCGTGCGCCGCCTCCTCAGCGGCCAGCTCCAGAGCGGCCGGCTGGCCCACGCCTACCTCTTTGTGGGCGAGCCGGCGATCGGCAAGACCGCGGTGGCCCGGGCGCTGGCCGCGGCCCTGCTCCCGGAGGCACCGCTGGGCCGCCATCCCGACTACTGGGAGGACGACCGCCGCGACAGCCTGAAGATCGACGAGATCCGGCTGCTCCCCGACCGCCAGCCCGAGGTCCATCACCAGTCCCTGCAGGCCTTCCTGGCCATGAAGCCCGCAGTGGCCGGCTTCCGGGTGGCGCTGATCGCCGGCGTCGGCCGCCTGGCGGACCCCATCCAGGCGATCTTGCTGAAGACGCTGGAGGAGCCGCATCCGGGCCGGGTCATCATCCTCACGACCCCCAGCCTGTCGCCCTTCGTGGTGCTGCCGACGGTGGTCTCGCGCTGCCAGCGGGTCGCCCTTCACCCGATCCATCTCACAGACGTCGCCGCCCTGCTCCGGGCTCGGGGCGTGCCCGAGGCGCGGGCCGAGATCCTGGCCGAGCTGTCGCGGGGGCGGCCGGGCTGGGCCCTGGGCGCGGCCGGCGACCCGGATGTGGTCGCCCGCCACCGCGACTGGTCGGACCGGCTGGAACAGCTCTTCGGCGCCCCCGCCGACGCCGCCCTCCGGCTGGCCGCCGAACTGGACGCCGCCAACTTCCAGTGGCGGGCCGGCGAGCGCACGGCCGAGGACCCGGTCCAGTTCGCGCTCGGGAGCTGGCAGGTCCACCTCCGGCGCCGGATGCTGGCCGAGCGCCCGGCGCGCCAGGCGGAGTGGGCCCGGCTCCTGGAGGAGTCCTACCAGACCGCCGGCCAGCTGGAGCAGAACGTGAGCCCCCGCCTCGCCCTGGAGTGCTTCTTGCTCCGGGCCCGGGCGGCCCCGGCCTGATGCCGCCGCGTCACCTGCGGGCGTCCCTCGCCGGCTTCGGCGCCTACACGCCCGGGCAGCAGCCGCCGGATGGCGAGGGCTGGGTCAAGCTCAACACCAACGAGTCGCCCTGGCCGCCCTCGCCGGCGGTCCTGGACGCCATCCGGGCGGCGGTCGACGAGAACCTCCGGCTCTACCCCAGCCCGACCGCGCAGGCGGCGCGGGAGGCGATCGCCCGGCACCACGGGCTGGGCCCGGAATCGGTGGCGATGGGCAACGGCGGGGACGAGCTGATCGAGCTCGCCTTCCGCGCCTTCGCCGGGGCCGGCGACCGCGTCGCCCTGCCGGCGCCGACCTATCCGCTGCTGCCGCCGGTCGCCGCCATGCATGAGAACCGGGTCGCCATCCATGCCCTGAGCCCCGACTGGAGCCTGCCCGAAACGTACTTCGCCGACCCCGCCCCGCTCCGCTTCCTGGTCAACCCCAACTCGCCCACCGGGACCTGGGTCGGGCGGCCGGAAGTGGCCCGGGCGGCGGCGACCGCGCCGGGGGTGCTGGTCCTCGATGAGGCCTACGTCGACTTCGCCCTCGAGGACCGAATCGACCTCCTCCACGAGGGGGTGGAGAACCTGCTCATCCTGCGCACCTTCAGCAAGTCCCATGCCCTGGCCGGGATGCGCATCGGCTACGCGCTCGGCCACCCCGATCTGATCGCCGCGCTGGACCTGGTCAAGGATTCATACAACCTGGGCCGCCTGGCGATCGCCGCCGCGGTGGCCGCCATCGCCGACCTGGGTCACCATGACCGACTCGTGGCCTTCGTGCTCGGGGAGCGGGCCTGGCTGGGCGAGCGGCTCCGGGGCCGCGGCTTCGAGGTGCTCCCGTCGGCCACCAACTTCCTATTCGTGAAACCGCCCACGAGCCACCCTGCGAGCCGCCTCCACGAGGCCCTGCGCCGGCGCCGCGTGCTGGTCCGGCACTACGAGCAGGAGCCGGTCGCGGGCTGGTTCCGGGTCACCGTCGGCACCCGCCACCAGCACGAGACGCTCCTCGACGCCCTCCAGGAGGTGATGCATTGAGCCCGACCCCGACCCGCGAGGAGACCTGGGCCCTGGTCCAGGAGAGCACCCGCTCGGAGACCCTGCGCCGGCACATGCGCAGCGTCGAGGCGGCGATGCGCGCCTACGCCCGCCGGCTGGGCGAGGACGAGGAGCGCTGGGGGGTGCTGGGCCTGATCCACGACTGGGACTACGAGTCGGGCCCGACTCCCGAGCAGCACCCCATCCGGGGCATCGCGAAGCTGCGCGAGCGAGGCTGGCCGGAGGACCTGCTCCAGGACATCGCCAGCCACGCCGACTACCTGGAGGTGCCCCGCGACCGTCCGGTGCGCAGGGCGCTCTACGCCGTCGACGAGATGTGCGGCTTCGTGATCGCCTGCGCGTTGGTCAAGCCGGACCGCTCGCTGCGCGCGGTGGATGCCCGCACCGTGCGCAAGAAGATGAAGGACCGGGCGTTTGCCCGGGCCGTCCACCGAGAGGGCATGACGGCCGGGGCCGAGGAGTTGGGCGTACCCTTCGACGAGCACGTGGAATTCGTTCGCGACGCCCTGATCCCGATCGCCGGCGACCTCGGGCTGAACCCCTGAACTCGCCCTCCCGTCCCCGCATCCTGGTGATGCACCCGATCCTCGACCCGGGCCCGGCCCTCCTCGAAGAGGTGGGCGAGGTGGTGCCCTACCCGGCCGGCGGGTCGCTCGACGAGGCCGCGATCGCCGTCGCCGCGGCGGGCTGCGCGGGCATCGTCAGCCAGCTCATGGACCCCATCGGGGCGGCGGTCCTGGCGACCCCGGGCCTGCGCATCGTGGCCAACGTCGCGGTGGGCTACGACAACATCGACGTCGCCGCCGCCAGCCGGCACGGCGTCATGGCCACCCACACCCCGGGCGTGCTGGACGACACCACGGCCGACTTCGCCTTTGCGCTGATGATGGCTGCCGCCCGCCGGCTGGTCGAGGCCGACGGCTTCACTCGGGGCGGCCACTACCGGGGTTGGGCGATCGACATGCTGCTCGGCCAGGACATCAACCACGCCACTCTGGGTCTGGTCGGGATCGGGCGCATCGGCCGGGCCGTGGCCCGCCGGGCCCGGGGCTTCGGGATGCGGGTGCTGTACCAGGACCCGCGCCCGCTGCCGGAGGACGTGGAGCGGGAGATCGGTGTCACCGGGGTGGCACTGGACCACCTGCTGGCCGAGTCGGACTTCGTCAGCCTCCATGTGCCGCTGACTGAGCAGACTCGGCACCTGATCAGCGATCGCGCGCTCGGCCTGATGAAGCCGACCGCGATCCTGGTCAACACCTCGCGGGGGCCGGTGATCGACGAGGCCGCCCTGGCCGCCGCGCTCCGCGAGCACCGGATCTTCGGCGCCGGTCTCGACGTCTACGAGTTCGAGCCCCGCCTCCACCCCGGCCTGGCCGCCCAGGCCAACGTGGTGCTGGCTCCCCACATCGCCAGTGCCTCGGTGCGGACGCGCTCCGAGATGTGCGCGATGGCGGCGCAGGGCCTGGCCACCGGCCTGCGCGGCGGGCGTCCGGCCAACCTCCTCAACCCCGAGGTGGCCCGGTAGCGCGGCCGCGGCTGCTGGCCGTGGACCTGGACGGCACCCTGCTGACCAGGGACCTGCGGCTGGACCCCGCCGACGTGGCCGCGCTCCGGCGGGCCGAGGCGGCCGGGATCATTGTGGTCGCCTGCACCGGACGCCCGTTCCCGGGCGCGGTGCCCTGGGTGCGCCGGCTGGGCCTCGAGCACCCCTTCGTCTGCTATCAGGGGGCCCAGGTCCGGGATCCGGGCGGGGCGATGCTGCTCGACCACGGGGTTCGCCACCGCCTGGCCATTGAGGTGGTGGCCTTCTGCCGCGAGCGCGACGTTCACGTCCAGGCCTACCGCGACGACCGGCTGATCGTGGAACGCGACCGGCCCGAGGCCCACGAGTACGCCGACCACGCCCAGATGGAGATCCACCTGGTCCCCGACCTGGACACGGGCATGGGCCCGACCACGCCCAAGCTGGTGATCGTAGCCACCCGGGACCGCATCGAGGAATTGCTGCCCGAGGTTCGCGGGCGCTGGCGGGGCCGGCTCAACGCGGCCACCTCGACACCCACCTACCTGGAGTTCACCGCCGCCCGCGCCGACAAGCGCCGCGCCCTGGAGTTCGTCTGCCGGCGGCTCGGCATCGCCGCCGCGGAGACCGCGGCGGTGGGTGACGGCCGCAACGACATCTCGATGATCCGGTGGGCGGCCGCCGGCTTCGCGGTGGCGGGCTCCGAGCCGGAGGTCCTGGCGGCGGCCTCCGGTCGCACCATCGGGGCCCGGGCACGGGCGGAATCGCGGCTCTGGTCACGAGGTTGCTGGAGGCATGACGACACTCCTCCTGGTCCACGCCCATCCCGACGACGAGGCGATCTCCACCGGCGGCGTCATGGCCCGGGCCCGGGCGGCCGGCCACCGGGTGGTGCTGGTCACCTGCACCCGCGGCGAGGAGGGTGAGATCCACAACATGGACGAGGCCAGTGTCCGGCCCCGGCTGGCCGAGGTCCGCACCGAGGAGCTGCGCCGAGCCGGCGAGCTGCTCGGCGTGGACCGTCAGGCCTTCCTCGGCTACCGGGACTCCGGGATGGCGGGGACGGCGAGCAACCAGCATCCCGAGAGCTTCCACCAGGCGACGCTGGGCGCTGCCGCGGAGCGGCTGGCGGCGATCGTTCGCGAGGAGCGGCCCGAGGTGGTCGTGACCTACACCGCCGACGGCACCTACGGCCACCCCGACCACGTCAGGGCCCACCACGTCACCATCGCGGCTCTCGACCTGCTCGAGCGCGAGGGCTGGCGTCCGGCCAAGCTCTACCTGCACGGGATTCCCCGCTCCCAGCTCGAGCGGATGCGTAGCGAGGCGGCCGGCCAGGACGTGGACGCGTCCGAGATCCAGCTCATCGGCACCCCCGACGAGGAGATCACCACGGTGGTCGACGTCCGGGACCTGGCCGATCTCAAGCGGCGGGCGTTCGCAGCCCACGTGAGCCAGAACGACCCCGCCGGTGTCCTCCACACGATGGCCGCCCAGGTCTTCGAAGCCGCCTTCGGGACCGAGCACTTCGTCCTGGCGCGCGGGGCCCGGGGCGAGCAGGAGCCGGAGACCAGCCTCTGGGAGGGCGTCGGAGGCGACCGGTAGACTGGGGGGCGATGGAGGTCGTCAGAATCACCCCGCGCGGCTACTGCCATGGCGTCGTCGATGCCTTCAAGATCGCCAGGCAGGTTCGGGAAACGACCCCAGGGCCGGTCCACATGCTGGGCCAGCTGGTCCACAACACGCACGTCACGGACGGCCTTCAGGAGCAGGGCATCCAGCTCGTCGACCCGCCCGACCGGCTGGCCGGGCTGGAGCAGATCGAGGCGGGCACGGTGATCTTCACCGCCCACGGGGTCTCGCCCCAGGTCAAGGCACGCGCGCTCGAGAAGGGCCTGGTAGCGGTCGACGCCACCTGCTCCGACGTCGTCCGCACCCACGACCTGGTGCGCGACCTGGCCGGGCAGGGCTTCGACGTCGTCTACATCGGCCGCCGGGGCCACCCCGAGCCCGAGGGCGTGATCGGCGAGGCGCCCGGCCGGGTCCACCTGGTCCAGGACCCGGCCGACGTCGACCGGTTGGACATCTCCAACGAGCGGGTCGCGGTCACCTGCCAGACCACGCTGTCGGTCTGGGATACCGAGGCCCTGATCAACGCCGTGCGGGAACGCTACCCCCGGGCCGAGGTCCACAACGAGATCTGCCGGGCCACCCAGGAGCGGCAGGAGGCGGCGGTGGCCGCCGCCCGTGAAGTCGACGTGGTGATCGTGGTCGGCAGTCCACGCTCGTCCAACTCCCTGCGCCTGGTCGAGGTGGTCACGAAGCTGGCGGGCACGCCCGCCCACCTGGTGGACGCGATGGAGGACCTGGACCTCGCCTGGTTCGTCGGCGTGCGTCGGGTGGGGGTCACCAGTGGAGCCTCGACCCCCAGCCAGCTGACCCGGCGCGTGATCGAGTACCTGGAGGGCCTGGAGCCGGGTTCAGTCCCCGCCCCGCAGGCGGCGAAAAACTCCGCCTAGCCCGCCCCCCGACCGGGTGGCGGGCCTCGCCGGCGGCGGGCTGGGCGCGCCAGTGCCGGGCGCCGGAGCCGGGGCCGGGGCCGGGCTGGGGGGTGGAGCCGGGTTGGGTGCGGGTGCGGGCGGCGCGGTTGCGGTGCCGGCCGTGGCCGGCTCGGAGCCCACGGCGCCGGTATTGCCGCTCCCGCCGCCGCCGCCGCGCCGCCT
>JBBSHA010000058.1:0-9580 GCA_038253595.1 Candidatus Dormibacterales bacterium | reverse complement strand
TAGCCCGCGCTGAGCGCGATGTGCAGCTCGCCCTCGGAGACCACGTCAAGCCCGAGGCCCTCCTCGGCCACGATCCTCAGGAAGCCGGGGCTGGCGAAGGCCTTGGCGGAGTAGAGCACGTCACCCCGACCGGCCATGGCGGCGACGTACTCGCGAGCCAGAAGGCGCACCGTCGCCTCGTCATACACGTAGAGCGGGGTGCCGTGGGCGTGGGCCAGCTCGACCAGGTCGTAGCCGCCGACCTCCATGTGGCCGGCCGGATTGACCCGGTACGTGACCGGGAGCAGCATCCTGCGGGGCTGGGTTCTAGCCGCAGCCGCAGGAGCCGCCGCAGCAGCCCCCGCCACCCTTGGCCGCCATCGGCAGCGGCTCCAGACCGGCGCCCACGGCGGCGAAGCTGGAGACCTGGACGCGGCTGTTGAGCGACTCGCACGAGGGGCACATCTGGGCCCGTTCGCGGTCGGCGAACGCCGTCAGCACCTCGAAAGAGCGCCGGCAGTCCTCGCAGCGATACTCGTAGATCGGCATTGCCATGAATTCTAAGCTGGCCCGCTACATCGAGCTGCTTCGCTCCTGGCCGGGCCTGGTCAGCCGGGGTGTGGACCCCGCGACACTGGCACTGGACTGCCTGGTGCTGCTCGGCCTCCTGGGCGACGCCCGGACGCTGCTCGACGTGGGCAGCGGAGGGGGCATGCCCGGTATCCCACTCCAGATCGGCAGCCCCGACCTCCGCGTGACCCTGCTCGAGGCTGACCGGGCCAAGGCCGCCTTCCTGGTCCACGCCGCGGCCGCGCTGGAGCTGGAACTGGCGGTGGTCGCCGAGCGCGCCGAGACCGCCGGTCAGGGACCCCTGCGGGAGACCTTCGACGTGGCCGTCTGCCGCGCACTGGCGCCGGCGCCGGTCCTCCACGAGCTCTGCCTGCCCTTCGTCCGGGTGGGCGGGCGGCTACTGGCGATGAGCTCGGCCGGCCTGGAACCGGGCGAGGCGGCGGCCGCGCTGCTGGGCGGCGGCGAGATGACCAGCCACGCCGCGCCCAGCCCGGCCCGGGCGCACGGGGTGGTCCTGGAGGTGGTGAAGAGCGCGCCCACCCCGGCCGCCTATCCGCGCCGGCCGGGGGTGCCTGGCCGGCGCCCGCTGGGTGGATAAGCTGTAGGGGTGGCTCTGACGGCGATCGAGCCGGACCGCCTGGTCGTGGCCGAGGTGGAGCTCCGCTCCCGGCTCTTCCTGGGCACCGGCAAGTACCGGAGCGAGGCGGAGATGCTGGGGGCCCTGGAGGCGTCCGGCACCGAACTGGTGACTGTGGCCCTGCGCCGGCTCGATCTCGACGACCCGGCGCGGCGGACGCTGCTCGACGCCATCGACTGGCAGCGCTACCGGATCCTGCCCAACACCGCCGGCTGCCAGACCGCCGAGGAGGCGATCAGGATCGCCCGCCTGGCCCGCTCCATGGGGCTCTCGGACTGGGTCAAGCTGGAGGTCATTCCCGACCCCCGCCACCTGCTGCCGGACCCCATCGACACCCTACGGGCGGCCGAGGTGCTGGCCGGGGAGGGCTTCAAGGTGCTCCCCTACATCAACGCCGACCCCGTGCTGGCCCGGCGGCTGGAGAGCGTGGGCTGCGTCACGGTGATGCCGCTGGGTTCGCCGATCGGCTCCGGCCAGGGTTTGGTCACCCTGCGCCAGATAGAGCTGATCATCGCCGGTGCCGGGATCCCGGTGATCGTGGACGCCGGGATCGGCTCGGCTGCGGATGCCGCCCAGGCCATGGAGCTGGGCGCCGACGCCGTGCTGGTCAACAGCGCGGTGGCCCTCGCCCGGGACCCGGCGCTGATGGCGGACGCCATCCGCCTCGGTGTGGAGGCCGGGCGCCGGAGCTTCCGGGCCGGCCGCATCCCCCGCCTCGACCACGCATCGGCCAGTTCCCCGCCGACCGGGATCTCATCCACCGGCTGAGCCTGCCCGCTGCCATGGCGGTGGTGACCGGGGCCGGGGCCGGCCTCCACGCCGCCGGCCAGGGGGCCACGCTGCTCCAGCTCCGCGACCCGGGCGCCAGCGACCGGGCGCTGGAGGCCGAGCTGGCCCAGCTGGTCGCCGAGGCTCCGATCCCGGTGCTGGTGAGCGGGCGCGCCGATCTCGCCCTCGCCGCCGGGGCGGCCGGGGTCCACCTGCCGGAGGCCGGCCTGGCCGTGGCCCAGGCCCGGCGGCTGCTGCCCCTGGGGTTGGTCGGGCGGTCGGTGCACTCGGTGGCCGCGGCCCGGCAGGCCGAGGCGGAGGGCGCCGACTACGTGGTCTTCGGCCCGGTGTTCGAGAGCGCCAGCCACCCCGGGGCCGCCGCCACCGGGCTGGAGGCCCTGGCGGAGGTGGCACGGGCGGTCGCCCTCCCGGTGCTCGCGATCGGCGGTGTCGACCCTGAGCGGGCGGCGGCGTGCCGGGCGGCCGGGGCGGCAGGCTTTGCCGGCATCGGATACTACCGGGCAGGGAGAATCGCGCTCCGCATCAACGGCAAGCCCGTCGAGCTGGCCGCCGAGGGCCCTCTGCTGGGCTACCTCGCGGGCCTCGGCGTCGACCCCCGGGCGGTGGCCGTCGAGGTTAATGGCGAGATCCTGGCCCGGGCCGCCTACGCCGCCTGCACGCTCCGCGCGGGCGACGTGGTGGAGATCGTGCGCATGGTCGGCGGCGGCCGGCTCAGGCCAGGCCCAGCTCCCGGATCGCAGCCTCCGCCTCGGCCCGCTCGTCCCACGGCTGGCGGCCGGCGGCGGTGATCATGGAGCGCTCGTGGCCCTTGCCGGCCAGCAGCACCACGTCTCCGGGCCGGGCCTCCGCCAGGGCCCGGTGAATCGCCGCCCGCCGGTCCAGCACGATCTCGTAGTCGCGCCCCGGGACCCGGCCCTCGATCCCCGATTCGACCTGGCGGGCGATCTCGGCGGGGTCCTCGGCGACCGGGTCGTCGGTCGTGATGACGAAGAAGTCGGCGCCCCGGGCGGCCGCCCGGCCCATCCCCGGGCGGTCGTGGTCGGCCCGGCCGGTGGATCCGAAGACGGCGATCAGGCGGCCGCCGGCGAGCGCGCGCAGCTCACCCAGCGCGCTGGCCAGGGCGCCCGCCGAGTGGGCGAAATCGACGTAGACGCGGACCGGCTGGCCGAGCTCGACCGGCTCCAAGCGTCCGCGCAGGCCCGGGAAGCTGGAGAGTCCGCGCCCGACCGCCTCCAGCGTCAGTCCCAGAGCCAGGCCGACGCCCGCGGCGCAGAGCGCGTTGTACACGTTGAAGCGGGCCGGCAGCCGAAGCCCGACCTCGGCCTCGGCGCCGCCGGCCACGAGCCGGAAGCGGGAGCCCCCCGCCCCGCCCTCCAGCCCAACGGCCCGGATGTCGGCCGCGTGATCGAGCGAGTAGCTCAAGCGCCGCTCGATCGGCACCGCCGACATCAGCTCCCAGGAGAGGTCGTCGCGGTTGAGCACAGCGGTCTTGGGGATGCCCTTCGCAGCCGAGGCGGCGCAGAGCCGAATAAGCGTGGCCTTGGCCCCGGCGTAGGCGTCCCAGGAGCCGTGATAGTCGAGGTGGTCGAAGCCCACGTTGGTAAGGGCCGCGACGTCGAACTCGCAGGCCGCGACCCGGCCCTGGAGGAGGGCGTGCGAGGTCGCCTCCAGCACCGCCGTGCCCAGGCCGGAGGCCACCATCCGGGCCAGCCAGCCCTGCACCTCCGGCGCCTCGGTGGTGGTCTGACCGGAGAGGTTGTCGGCCGGCTCTTCGTCGCCGGCGCCCTGGAAGGCGACGGTGCTCAGAAAGCCGGCCGGCTCGCCCGCCGCCTCCAGGATGTGGGCCGCCATGTGGGTGACGGTGGTCTTGCCGTCGGTGCCGGTGATCCCCGCCACCCTCAGCCGCCGCGCCGGCCACCCGAGCAGCGCCGCCGCCAGCTCACCGAGGCCCAGGCGGGTGTCCGGAAGCTGGATCCAGGCGGCGCCCGGGGGCAGCGGCAGCGGCCGCTCCAGGGCGACCGCGGCGCCGCGCGCGACCGCCTGGGCGGAGTGGTCATGGCCGTCCGCGCGCAGGCCGCGCACGGCCACGAACAGATCGCCCGGCTCGGCGCGGCGGGAATCGTAGACGACCCGCCGGACCGGCACCTCGCCCCCCGCCCCCAGCACCGCGCCCGGAACGGCGGCGGCCAGCTCGGACAGGTTCACCCCGCTCAGCATAATCGGGCCCGTGGGAGTGGTCCGGGTGATGGGAATCGTCAACGTGACGCCCGACTCGTTCAGCGGCGACGGCCTCGACCGGGCGGCGGCGATCCGGCGCGGCCTGGCCATGGCGGCCGCGGGCGCCGACCTGGTCGACGTCGGCGGCGAGAGCACGCGCCCAGGCCACCGGCCGGTGGCGGCGGCCGAGGAGATGGGGCGGGTCCTCCCTGTGGTCGAGGCGCTGGCCCGGGCCGGGGTCCGGGTCTCGATCGACACCAGCAAGCTCGAGGTGGCGGTGGCGGCCGCTGCCGCGGGTGCGGTGATGGTCAACGACGTCTGGGGCCTGCGCCGGGCCCCGGGCATCGCCCGGCTGGCCGCCGAACGCGACCTCGAGCTGGTGCTGATGCACAACCAGGTCGGCCACGAGTACCCGGGTGGCCTGCTGGAGACGGTGGCGGCCGGGCTCCGGGAGTCGATCGCGGTCGCCCGGGCGGCGGGGGTGGCGACGGAACGGATAATCGTCGATCCCGGCCTCGGCTTCGGGAAGACCGCCGCCCACAACCTCCTGCTGCTGCGCCGGCTGGGCGAGCTGAGGGCGATCGGCCCGCCGCTGCTGCTGGGGGCCTCCCGCAAGTCCTTCCTCGGCCGCCTCTTCGGCCAGCAGGCGGAGCAGCGGGCGTGGGGGACCGCCGCGGTGGTGACGGCCGCGATCCTCCAGGGGGTGGACTACGTCCGGGTCCACGACGTGCCCGAGATGATCGCGGTGGCCCGCGTCGCGCAGGCTCTGAGGTGACCGTCGCCTACCTCGGCCTGGGTTCCAACGTGGGCGACCGCGAGCAGCACCTGGCCGCCGCCGTGGCCGCGCTGGACCGACGGTCGGCGCGGGTCCTCCGGCAGAGCTCGGTGGTGGAGACCGAGCCCTACGGGATCACAGGCCAGCCGCGGTTCCTGAACCAGGTCCTGGAGGCGGAGTGGGGGGCGACCCCGCGCCTCCTGCTGGAGGCGGCGCAGGCGGTGGAGGCGGAGTTGGGCCGCACCCGGAGGCTGCGCTGGGGACCCCGCGAGATCGACGTCGACATCCTGCTGTTCGGTGCCGAGGAGGTGAACGAGCACGGCCTGGTGATCCCCCATCCCGGCCTGTGGGAGCGCGAGTTCGTCCTCCGTTCGCTGGCCGAGCTGCGCCCCGACATACTGGGAAGGCCGTGACCGCAGAGCGTCTCCGGCTGGCCTGGCTGGGGCACCAGTCGCCCGAGCTGGGGGGCGGCATGGCGACCTACTCCACTGAGGTGGTGGCTGGCCTGCGCCATCTCGGCCACCACGTCACCTTCTTCCATCACGGCATCAAGGGCAACCCGCTCCAGCCCGAGGCCGACGAGTCGTTCGCGGTCGCCTCCCTGCCGGTGCTGAAGCCGCTGGTGCTCGCCCGCCGCCACGCCAAGCGCCAGCTCCAGGAGCGGCTGGAGAACCACGACTTCGACGTCGTCCACGCCTCGTTCTGGTTCTCCAGCCTCGACTTCGACCTGCCCCAGACCTGCCGGCGGGCCGGGATCCCGCTGGTGGCCACCTTCCATGTGGCCTTCGACCAGCGCTTCTCGGTCTGGGGCGGGATCACGGCCGCCGCCTACCGTCTCTACGCGCCGACGCTGGCCCGCTGCGATCGGGTGATCGTGTTCGGGGAGGCCCAGCGCGCCGTGCTGCTCGAGCTGGGCGTGCCCGCCGCCGTGCTCCGGGTCCTGCCCAACGGCGTCAACCTCGAGCGCTACTCGCCGGGTGGCTCGGACTGGAAGCGGCGGATGAACGCCGAACAGCTCTTCGTCTACATGGGCCGGGTCGATTCCGAGAAGAACGTCGAGATCCTGCTGCGCGCCTTCCTGGCCTGCGATCCGCCCGCCACGACCCGGCTGGCGGTCATCGGCACCGGCACCGAGCGCAAGCGCCTCCAGCGCCAGTACCGCGACCCCCGCCTGATCTTCACCGGCCACCTCGCAGACGCCCAGCAACGGATCGGGATCCTGCGGGCGGCGGACGCCTTCTTCCTGCCCTCCCAGGTCGAGGGGCTTTCGCTGTCCATGCTGGAGGCGATGGCCTGCGGGACGTGCACCGTGGCCACCGACGTGGGCGGCGACGGCGAGGCCCTGCGGGGGGCCGGCATCGTGCTCGACCCGAGGTCGGTGGAGGAGCAGCTGGAGCTGGCCCTGCGCACCCTGATCGACCTGCCTTGGCTCTGCGCGCCGCTGGGTGCCCGCGCCCGCGACCGGGTGGTGGAGAGGTTCTCGCTGACGACCAACCTGGAGCGGCTGCTGGACATCTACCGGGAGCTGCTGTGAACCAGCCCCTGCGCGTGGCCTGGCTCGGTCACCGGTCGGTGACCGGTGGCGATGGCATCATCACGTACTCCCGGGAGATCACCGCCGGCCTCCGCGAGCGCGGCGTCCAGGTGCTGTTCTTCCACCACGCCCGGGGGCTGGACGACGACGAGGGCTCCGTCGCCCTGGACTCGCTGAACCTCTCCCACCGGCTGGTCATCTCCCGGCCCGGCTCCAAGCGCCGGCTCAGCGACCTGCTCCAGCACCGGGAGATCGACCTTGTCCACGTGTCCCTGTCCTTCTCCAGCCTCGACTTCAACCTGCCCCGCCTCTGCCACAGCCTGGGCATCCCCATCGTGGCCACCTTCCACGTCCCTTACGACACCCGGTTCTCGGTCTGGCGGGGGATCAGCGCCGCCGTCTACCGGCTCTACGCCCAGGCGCTGGCCGAGTGCGACAGGGTGGTGATCTTCGGTGTCGGCCAGCGCGACATGCTGGCCAACCTGGGCGTGCCCCGGGCGGTCATCCGGGTGCTCCCCAACGGGGTCGACGTGGAGCGCTACCGGCCGGGCCCGAGCGACTACCGGGAGCGCACCGGGGGCGCCCGGCTCTTCACCTACATGGGCCGCATCGACCCCGAGAAGAACGTCGACATGCTGCTGTCGTCCTTCGCGGCGGTCGCCCCGGCCGAAGATGTGCGCCTCCTGGTGGTGGGGGGAGGCGCCGAGCGGCGGCGGCTGGAGCGCCGCTTCGGCGGCCCCCGCATCACCTTCACCGGGGTGGTCACCGACGAGGCGGAGCGGATCGCCATCCTGCGCGCCTCGGACGCCTTCTTCCTGCCCTCCAGCGTGGAGGGGCTGTCCCTGGCCATGCTGGAGGCCATGGCCTGCGGCACCGCCACCATCGCCACCGACGTCGGCAACGACGGCGAGGCCCTGCGCGGGGCGGGCGTGGTCCTGGACCCGGCCCACCTCGAGGCCGAGCTGCGGGGGGCGATCCGGCTGGTCGCGGAGACCCCCGAGCTGTGCTCGGTGCTGGGCCGGCTGGCCCGGCAGCGGGCGGTGGACCGCTACTCGCTGGCCAGCAACTTGGACGGCCTGATGAAGATGTACGGCGAGCTGGTCAGCGCCCGAAGCGCCGCCTACCGCCCCTGACCCGGGTGGCCCTGCCGGTGCCGAGCTGGGGCGCCGAGCCGGGGAGGCCGGGGCGCCGGGCCGGAGGCTCATTGCCGCGGACGGCACGGCGCGGTTGTCGGACGCCGCATCGAGCGGCCGTGGCGCCGTTCGGGAGGTTCTCGTGGATGTCCACGAAGAGGGGCACGGTCAGATCTCATTTAGTTGTATCGAGCCGACGGCAGCAATGGATGGCGGGCGACGCCGAGCTGAGTGAGCCTGTAGGTTACGCGCCGGCCGGCAGATTCCGGCCTGGCCCTCGAGGACAACCAGATCTGGGCGGTCGGGGGTTCCTGTCCAACCCGGTCGGTCAGCCGTGCTCCAGACTTGACTTGAAGTGTGGGAGGCGATCCTCAGATCGACCACGATCTGCCGCGCGTCACGACCGCCGCTCAGGACCCGGCGCGGGCGTTGGTGAAGTGGTAGCCGATTCCAGGCACGGCCAGGATGTAGTACGGCCGGCTCGGCTGCGATTCGATCTTGCGGCGCAGGTTGCGGACGTGGACGTCGATGACCCGGGTCTCGATCGGGTACTCATACCCCCAGATGGTGTTCAGGATCTTCTCCCGGGAGAGCACTTTGCCGGCGTTGGCGGCCAGGAACGAGAGCAGGTCGAACTCGGTGTGGGTGAGGTCCACTTCGTCGGAGTCTCGGAAGACGCGGCGCTCATTGACGTCGATGACGAGATCCTTGAACTCCAGGCGGGAGCGGGCGCCGTCGTACGACTCCATCCGCACCTTGCGCAGGTGGGCGGCGATCCGCGCCATCAGCTCGCGCAGGCGGAGCGGCTTCACGACGTAGTCGTCGGCGCCGATCTCGAGGCCGACCACCACGTCGATCTCATCGGAGCGGCTGCTGACCAGGATGATCGGGACCGTGGGATCGAGCTTGCGGAGGTCCCGGCAGACGTCGAAGCCGGTCATGTCGGGAAGGCTGACCTCGAGCAGGACCAGGTTGGGGCGATGCTCCTCGAAGCGGGCCAGCGCCTCCTGGCCGGTCTCGCAGTCGACCACGTCGTAGCCGTCCTGCTCGCAGGCAGACCTGATCTCCCGCCGGTCGCCCGCCTCGCCATCCACCAGCAGGAGCCGGCGCGCCGGCGCCTCGCTCCCCTCACCACTCTTCAACGGTGAAGAAAGTACGCGATCGAGGGCAAGAGTTGTTAGATTTTGTTCATCTTCGCAGGTGGCGGGCGGCGATTTGTGCTCCGGCCGCCAGCCTGGCCAGCCGGTTGCCGGCCGGCGACAGCACCAGGTCCCAGGCCCCGCAGTAGGTCACCGCCTCCCCGCCGAACCCGGTCTTGAACTGCCAGAGGCCGAACCAGGGATGGGAGGGGTCGGGAGCCGGCGGGAGACCCCACATGTCGTAGTCGGCGCAGCCCGCCGACCGGGCATCGCGCATGGCCTGCCACTGCAGCGCGTACGGCGCCATCAGCTGGCGGTGCTGGTGATCGCCACCCCCGAACAGGTAGTAGGCGCGGCCCCCGAAGCGGGCGACCATGATGGCGGCGATCGCGACCCCCTCGTGGCGGGCGATGTACACCCGGCACCAGTCGAGAAGCTCGAGCCGGCGCCGGTAGAAGTCGACGCGGGGCAGGCTGATGCCATGCCGGGCGGCCGTCTTCTCGGTCTGCCGGCGCAGCTCATCGGCGTCGGTTCCGGACTCCACGGTGACCCCCCGGCGGGCCGCCAGGCGCACGTTGTAGCGATGCTTGGACTTGAACCCGGCCAGCATCTCCTCGTCTGCGGCCAGGGGCACCAGCAGCGTGTGCCGGGGGTGTAGGGCGCTCGCCGGCCGGAAGCCCCGGGCCCGCAACTCGGCGGTGAATGACTCCAGGGCCTGTGGCTCCACCCGGAGCCGGGCCAGCGAGCGATCGCGGGCCCAGGCTGCGAGCGCCGCCAGGGCGCCGGGCCCGGCCGGCAGCGGCCCCC
>JBBSHA010000057.1:0-9612 GCA_038253595.1 Candidatus Dormibacterales bacterium | reverse complement strand
GCCAACGATAGAAGCTGGAGGGGTGGACCTCCATCACCCGGCATGCCTCGCGGACGCTACCGAGCTCTCTGGCCAGCGCGATTACGCGCAGGCGGAACCGGAACAGAACGTCATCATTGGATATGGCGGCGCCTCCTCTGCAGGTCGTGGAACAACCCACAGAATGGCGCCGCCGCTTACATCTGAGGAGCCCTCAGTCTCTCGGGATCTCGGGGATCGGACACCCTAGCCCAGCAGGCCGAGCGCCGCCTCCACGCGGTGCGTCAGGCCAGGAAGACCGCCACCACCAGCTTCTGGTTGACCCAGGCCAGCGGCATCTCGAGGGCCGGCGCCTCCGAGCCGGTCGCACCGACCCTGGCCTCGGCCACCGGCCAGAAGGTGGACTTCTGGAGCAGGTTCAGGTGCTGGTCGGCCTCGGCGCCGGCGGGAAAGCGGGCCAGCCCGGTGACGGTGAAGCCGGCGCCCTGGAAGAGCGCCCGGCGCTCCACCGCGGCCGGCTCGTCCGGGTCTCTGGGCTCGGCCTCTTGCAGCCCGACGGCTCCCACCAGGTCACGGTTGAGGACCGCCTCGGACGCGTTGCTCAGGCGGGGCACGCCGGCGGCCAGGGGCTCGGTGCTGACGTGGCGGAGACGGAGCACCGCCTCGGCGTCGGCGAGCCGGTCCCGGAGGCGGCCCCGGTAGAACATCTCGGCGAGCATCCGCTGGTAGACGGCGAAGATCTGGACCGGGACCCAGCGGGCCTCCAGCCCCCCGAACGCCGAGGCAGCGGGCACGATCACGCGGGGACCGCCTCCAGGGCCGTCGCCGCCGCCCTCAGCAGGCGCTCGGCGAGAGCGCGGTCCGCGACCTCGGGGACGGCCGAGAAGACCAGGCGCTGGTTGACCAGCAACTGCACGCAGTGCGGCTGGGAGGCGTCGACGTGCAGCGTCAGCCGGGCCAGGTGGCCGGTGCTCGAGCTCACCGACCAGCCCCGCTCCCAGCCGACGGTCGCGGCGCGCCGGACCGGGTGGATGGTGCCGTCGGCGGCGACCGAGGTGCCGGACACCCCCCCGTAGCGGGCGCGGAGCAGCTCGAGCATCGGCTCCTCGGCGGCATCCGCGGCCAGCCCGACCAGGCTGAACGCGGTGTCACCCACGTCCGGCCGGTGCATCTCCACCAGGCCGCCGGCCTGGGCCGCCAGCAACCGGGCCACGACCACGTGGAGCGGGCAGTGGGCGCCGCCGGCAGCAGCGGACTGCGCAGGCGCCGGGCACCGGTTGGGGAAGCCGTTCGGTCTGGGAGCCGGGACCCGGGGTGGCCGTGGCGTGAGGCTGGAGTTCATTCTCCAGCGTATGGGGCGGCTCCGGGGCGCGGCTACCGCCGCGAATCCAATTGAGCAATATGGGTAACGCCTTCCGAAGCGGCCTAACGCCGAGCGGGCGATCCCCTTGCGCATCGACACTCGCTGCCGGGCCGTTCAGCAGGCTGATGAAAAGGGAGTTCGGCGGATCTGCGGCGCCCATGCGGCCCATCTGCGGCGTCACCTTCTGCGCTCCTGCTCACGCACTCAAAGTGCGCGCGCTCCGGTGCTCGGCTCATCCTTGCACCTGGACCACCTGGACACCGCCGCCCTCGCCGACCCTTTTCATCACCCTGCTAGAGGAAGGCGCCGACCCCGAGCAGGGTGAAGAGCCCGGCGAGGTAGACGATGGAGTAGGCGAAGACCCGCCGTGTCCAGCCCCGGCCGCGCAGGTCCAGGAAGCAGATCGCGATCAGGCCGCAGCCCAGCAGCACCGCTCCGACCAGGTAGACCGCGCTCTCGACGTGGGTGAAGAACGGCACCGTGCTGGCGAGCAGGGTGAGCCCGGCGTAGACCAGGCTCTGACGCTTGGTCGGCCCGTCGCCGGCCACCACCGGGAGCATCGGGATGTTGGCCCGCTCGTAGTCGCGGCGGATCACCTGGGCCAGGGCCCAGAAGTGGGGCGGCGTCCAGAAGAAGACGACCAGGAACAGCGAGATCGCGGTCGCATCGAGGTGACCGCTGACGGCGGTCCAGCCGACCAGCGGCGGAATCGCGCCGGCGGCGCCTCCGATCACGATGTTCTGGGGGGTCGAGCGCTTCAGCCAGACCGTGTACACGAACACGTAGATCAGGGTCCCGGTCAGGGCCAGGAGCGCCGCGGTGAGATTGGCGAGGGCGGCCAGGACGGCGAAAGCCACCACGTTGAGCACGATTCCCAGCAGCAGTGCGTGCCAGCCCGGGATCCTGCCGTCGGGGATGGGCCGGTTCCGGGTCCGCACCATCTCGGCGTCGATGTCGCGATCGAACCAGCAGTTGATGGCGTGGGCGCCGCCCGCGCTGAGCGTGCCCCCGGCGAGCACGCCGACCAGGACCAGGAGCCTGGGCAAGCCGTGGGCCGCGGGCAGCATGGACGCGACCGCCGTCGCCACCAGGAGCAGGACGATCCGGAGCTTGAGGAGGCTCACGTAGTCGCGAACCACCTGCCAGGCGCCCCTCTCGACCGCCCGGGGAAGAGCGGCTTGGCTCACGCCGGGAAGTCTACCCACCGGCGATGGCGGCGATGTGGGCGCTCAGGACCTGGGCGCTGAGGGCGCCCGGGAAGCGGCCCTCCTCGGTGCCGTCGGCGCGGATGAACACGGTGGTGGGGAAACCGGCCACCCGGTAGGCGGCGGTCACCGCGCCGTCGCGATCGAGGCCGATCGGCGCCGTCACCCGCAGCGAGGCGGCGAAGGAGGAGGCCGGCCCGGCCTCCTCCAGATGGTCGACCAGCACCAGGGCGACCGCCGGGTTGGCATCCGCGGTCCGCTGCAGGAGCGGCATCTCCTGCCGGCAGGGCGGGCAGCTCGAGTACCAGAAGTTGAGCACCAGTGGCCGGCCCCTCAGCCCCGCCAGGGTGATCGGGTGGCCGTCCAGGCCAGGGAGGCTGAAGTCCGGGGCCGGCGATCCGCCAGGCAGCGGCTCAGAGCGTCCGCTGATCGCGCGCAGGCTGTCCAGCACCTGGGGGGCGCCCCAGCCCTCGCCGTGGCCGCTCAGCAGCGCCCGGCCGGCCGGGCTGAGGCCGCTGCTGAGGGCGTCGGGCAGCCTGCCGCCGAGGTCGGGAACCCCGCTGTAGGCGGCCCGGATGTAGCCGTGGCGGTCGATGAGGGCGAGGACCGAGGTGTGGGTGTCGCCGACCGCCAGGGGAACCCCGAACTGGGCCCAGAAACGGCCCAGCTCGGAGGGGTCGCCGGTGGCCAGGGTCCAGTCGGCACCGACCCGGCCCCGGTACGCGGCCAGGGCGGCGGGGTCGTCGCGGGCCGGATCCGTGCTGATCTCGACCAAACGCACCTCGGGCGCGCTCCGGCGAAGCTGGAGAAGCAGTCCGGTGTAGAGCGGGCAGGTCTCCCGGCAGTCGGTGTGGAAGGCGGCCACCACGGTGTCGCGGCCTGCCAGCGCGGCCCGGTCCAGGAGCCGGCCGTCCTGGTCGAGCAGCCGGAAGTCGTCCAGCCGGCGCAGCCGGCCGCCCAGCTCCTGGAGCCCGAGGCTGACCTGCTCGGCACCGGCGTAGACCCCACCGGCGGCCACGCCTCCGCCGTCGACCGCGATCAGGACCGGCTCCACCTGGCCCGAGCGGACCGCCACCGGCGGTACCGGCGGCCGCCCCCCCACCCGGAGCGCGTAGCCGGCCGCGGGCAGCGTCAGCCGGGCCACCGTGCGAATGCCGGGGGCCCGGGGCACGGCGCCGGCCAGGGTCAGCCGGCGGCCGCCGACCTCGAGCGGGGTGGCCGCGATCGACCCCCCGGACGGTGAGGAGACAAGCACCAGGAGGGTGCCCGGGGGCGCCGGCCGGGGGGCCAGGAGGAGCGCAGCCAGGGCCAGCCCGGCCCCGCCGGCGGCCAGCACCGAGAGGAGGCGGAGCCGGCTCCCGGGCGCCGGCGCCCGGACCGGGGCTGGGGGCCGCATCAGGGGTGGGTCAGGAGCGGTAGCGCTCGGCCACCCGCTCGATGAAGCCGGCGAACATGTCGGCCGTGGCCGGGTTCTCGATCTCGAGCACGTTCTCCGCGTTCTCCTCGCCGCTGTGGGAGAGGTTGTAGCTGCCAACGAAGACGCGGTCGTCAGCCACCATGCACTTGGCGTGCATGAAGTCGTGGATGGAGCCCGGGTTGTAGGGGGTCGACTCCTTGGCGCCCCAGGCGATGCCCTCGCGGACGGTGTCCCAGAGCCGCTGCTTCCACGCCGACTGGGGCTGCTCCGCCCACTGGTGGCTGACCTCCACCATCTGCGTCCGGTCGTAGCAGCCCTGGATGTCGAGCCCGCGGGGAGCGGCCAGGCGCTCCGCCAGCGAGGCGAGGATGGGGCCCGAGGTGAGCACCGGCGAGCAGATCCGGAGCCGGCGCTGGGCGCGCGCGATCTGCAGGGCCAGCTCGTGGACCAGGCCCGGCGCGCGCGCCGGGGTGAAGTAGGGGCGCACCCGGAGCTGCTCGTCGAGCCGGCTCCAGTCCGCGGCCTGGTGGCCGCTCTGCCTGACCACGCGCTTGTCCCACAGCTCCTCGAAGTTGGCCAGGTAGGTGTCGGCGACATCCTGGGAGGCGATCCGGACGATCACGTTCTCCTCTCGCGTCCAGCTGTCGGTCGTCCAGTTCGTGGAGCCGGTCCAGACCAGCGCGTCCGGGGAGCCGGCGTCCCGCACCACGTACTTGTGATGCATCAGGTCGGGGATCCCGGAGATGGCGCGGCTCTCGACGCCCGCCAGGCGCAGAAACTCGGGATCCACGAATCCGGGCGGCGGCAGCGGCCGCTCATGGGGGTGCTGATCGTTGTAGACCAGGCGGATGCCGACGCCGCGGGACTGGGCGGCCCGGATCGCCTCCTGAAGCAGGTGCGCCGAGTCGCCGTCGAGCTTGAGATCGTAGATCGCGATCTGGAGGCTGCGGCGGGCCCCGGCGATGTGGTCGGCCAGCAGCGCGGCCACCGACTCCGGGGTCTGGCCGCCGTCGTTCAGGAAGATCGCCGCCAGCGGCGGCGTGGGTGGGGTGGCTATTGTGCATCCCCCTTGCGAGCTGCGGGGGCGGCTTTGGGCTGGGCGCGGGTGGCGATGTCGGCGGCCTCCTCGGGATCATCGGTGACGGCGATCAGGGCCAGGTCGTCCTCGGACACCAGGCCCTGGTCGAGCGCTTGGGCGCGCATCCAGTCGAGCAGTCCCTGCCAGTAGGAACGGCCGAAGAGCACAACCGGGAAGTGCTCGATCTTACCGGTCTGGGCGAGCGTGAGCGACTCGAAAAGCTCATCCAGGGTGCCGAATCCACCCGGGAAGATGACGAACCCACGCGCGTACTTGACGAACATCAGCTTGCGTACGAAAAAGTAGCGGAATTCGATTCCGACCTGGACGTAATCGTTCACCGACTGCTCGTGGGGAAGCTCGATGTTGCAGCCGACCGACAGGCCCCCCGCCTCCAGGCAGCCGCGGTTGATCGCCTCCATCATCCCCGGTCCACCCCCGGTGATCACGGCGACCCGGCGCCTGGCAAGAGCGGCACCCACCGCGATTCCGGACTGGTAGAGGGGCGCCCCCCGGGGCGTCCGGGCCGACCCGAAGCAGGTGACGGCGGTGCCGATGTCGCCGAGCGCGTCGAAGCCCTCGACGAACTCGGCGATGAATCGGAGCACCCGCCACGAGTCGGTGTGGTGCTCCTGGTCGGCGACCGACGGCCTCTGCAGAAGGGCCCGGTCCGCCGGCGGCCGGGTCTTCGGCACGATCATCGCGCCGGCCCGTCGGCGATCTCCCATCAGCCTAGCAGGCGGATGCAGGAGGTCGGCGAGGGCTGCGGTGTCCAGGTGGTCCAGGTGCAAGGATGAGCCGAGCACCGGAGCGCGCGCACTCCAGTGCGTAAGCGAGGAGCGCAGAAGGTGACGCCGCAGATGGACCGCATGGGCGCCGCAGATCCGCCGAGTCCTCTTTCATCTGACTGCTTAGTGTACGAGGGGAGCCGGCCCCGGCATCCCGATCGGAGGCGCCCCGCGGTGTTGCCCGAACGCTCCCCCGGTTGCGTTAATGGGGCTGATGCACCGCCCGGCCGCCGAGGCCTCCTCCCCGCCCAACCCGCCCCCGGGAGGGCTGGGGACGCTGGTCGCGGTCTCCCAGGCGCTCGGCTGAGGAGCCGGCCGGCACTCCTCCGCCCTGTAGGCTGAACCGAGTGTCCGCTGCCGCCGTCCTGCTCACCCACACCGACCTCGACGGGGCCGGTTGCGGCGTCCTCTACGCGGCGGCCGGACCGGCGGACGGCCGCATCGAGCTGATCGAGAACGGCGCCATCGACGAGCGGGTCGCCACCCTGCTGGCGACCCGGCCGGACGAGGTCGTGGTCGCCGACCACGGCCTCTCCGAGGCCGCCGCCGGAGCGGTCGACGACTACGTGGCGGGCGGAGGACGGTTCGCGCTGCTCGACCACCACAAGTCGTCCCTGCCGCTGGCCGGCCGGCCCTGGGCGACCATCGACATGGACCACTCCGCGACCGGCCTCCTCTTCGAGCACCTGGGGGCGCCGCCGGCCCACGCCGAATTCGCCCGCCTGGTGGAGGACCACGACCTCTGGCGCCACGCCGACCCCCGCTCGGCGCAGCTGGCAGCGCTGCTGGGGATGATCGGCCACGAGCGCTTCCGGCAGCGCTTCACCGGCGACCCCGCCATGGAGTTCCGAGAGGGTGAGCTGCTGGTCCTGGAGGTGGAGGCCGGGCGCCGCGCCGACTACCTGAAGCGCACGCTGGACCAGGCCGTCGTCCGCCAGGTCGGCGGCGGGCGCTGGGCGATCTGCTTCGCCGAGCAGTACCAGTCCGACCTCGCGGAGGCCCTGATGCAGGCGCTGGAGGTGGACGCGACCGCGATCGTCAACCCCTCCCGGCGGACGGTCTCGATGCGCGGCCGCGGTGTCGACGTCTCGGTCACCGCCGAGCGTTTCGGGGGCGGCGGCCACGCCCGCGCCGCCGCATTCAGCCTCCGGGGCCACCGGCCGGAGGAGCTCCTCGACCGCTTCGTGGACCAGCTCGCGGCGCGCCTGGCACCGTAGCCCGGCGCTGCGCGGCGGGTCGGTCCCGCCACTCCCGGCGCAGGGCGTCGAGGGCCCGTTCCACGTCCCGGGCACCGTTGTAGCCGTGGAAGCTGAGGCGGACCCTGCCGTCCCCGCTCCAGGCCAGCACGCCGCGCTCGGCCAGGCGCCGGCCGAGGCCGGCTGCGTCGGGGCAGGCGAACGCCACGCTGGGCCCCCGCCGCCCGGGGTCGAGCGCTGTCAGCGGCTCGATCCCCAATTCCGCCAGGCCCTCCAGCATCTCCCCGGCGAGGCCGGCCACGTGCTCCTCGAGCGCCTCGGTCTCGTGGCCCGCCAGGTAGTCGAGCGCCGACTCCAGCACGTACACGGAGGGCAGCGACGGGTTGCCCCGGGTGAACCGGGCCGCGTCCGGGCGCGGGACCGCCGGCTTCGAGTAGTCGGGCGGCTCCTCCGGTTGGACCGAGTTCCAGCCGCCCGAGCGGGGCACCCAGCCCGGCCGGCGGGCGCGGTTCCAGATGGCGACGGCGACCCCGGTCGAGCCGAGCAGGAACTTGTAGCAGGCGGCGAACGCGAAGTCGGCGACCGCCGCGTCGACCGCCAGCACGCCCGCCGACTGGGTGAAGTCCACCACCAGCAGCGCCCCCACCCCGTCGGCCAGCCGGCGCAGCGCGGCCAGGTCCTGGCGGATTCCGGTCAGGTAGGAGACGTGGCTGACCGCGATCACCCGCGTCCGGGCGTCCACGCAGGGGGCGAAGCCTCCCTCCGCGAGCCGGACCTGGGGGCCATCCTCGCGCATGGCGAAGGGCAGCACCAGCGACGGAAACTCCCGGTGCTGGACGCAGACGTTGTCACCAGGGGCCCACTCCAGGCTCTCGACCAGCATCGCCACGCCCTCGGCCACGTTGCTCACGAAGGCCGCGTCAGGGGCCGGAACGCCGAACCGGGCCGCCGCCAGCGCGCGCGCCCTCGCCTCGTGCTCGAACTGGAGGGCGCGGCCTGCCATGCCCCCGCTCTTGTCCCGGGCGTAGGCCTCGAAGGCGGCCTGGTGGCGGCGCAGGAAGGCGCTCTCGCCGGCCGCGCAGAGGTGGGCGACGTCGGGGCCGATGCGGAAGTCGGCCGGGTCGAACAGGGAGGTTCCGGCCATCGCCCTGAAGCGTAGACGGGGAGGCGGTGCGGACGCTGACGCCGTCGCCGCTCCGCCCTCCTGTAGGTTTCCACCCGTGGACGGGCTGCGATACATGGAGCGCTGGGCGGTGCGCAGCTACGAGCTCGACAGCAACGGCCACGTCAACAACTCCGTCTACCTGAGCTGGGCGGAGGAGATCGCCACCCGGCACGCGGAGGCGGCCGGCTACGGCCGCGCCTGGGCCGCGGCTCAGGGTGGCGGCTGGGTCATCCACCGGACCGAGATCACCTACCACCGCCCGGCGCTGTACGGCGACCTGGTCCAGGTGGGGGTCGAGGTGCTTCTCCTCAAGGGAGCCCGCGGCCTGCGCCGGACGCTGATCCACCGGGTCGCGGGCGACGAACTGCTGGCCGAGGTCGAGACCGAGTGGGTATGGGTGCGGACGGCCGACGGCAGGCCCGCTCGGGTCCCGGCCGGCCTGGTCGCCATGGCGGCCGAGGTCACCGCCTCCACCGTCGCCGCCCGCCCCCGGCGGCGGCCCAGCTGATGGCCGGCGGGACGACCAACCGGCCGGTGTCGCCGGAGGTTGCCGCCCGGGCGCTGCGGGGGCAGCCGCTCTGGGTCGTGGAGCGAACCCGGCTCCGCCGCGACTTCCGGTTCGCCACCTTCGTCCAGGCCATCGAGTTCGTCAACCGGGTCGCCGCTCTGGCGGAGGAAATCGGCCACCACCCCAACATCCGGCTCCACGAGTGGTGCTTCGTAGAGCTCGAGCTGTACTCCCACCTGGGGGGTGGATTGAGCGAGTTCGACATCCGCTTCGCCCGGGCTCTGGACGGCCTGCTGGAGGACGCCCCGGACCGGTAGCGGCTACGGCTCGAATCTCCGCTCCACATTCCTGCCCCGCCGGGATATCTGGCCACCGTGGCCGGCACCGGAGCGACTGGCCGGGCTCCGTGCGAATGATTGCTCCCGGCCCGATCTGCGTATTCAAGACGTGGGCCTGGGCGCGGATGACCGGCTGTCGCGGTGGGCCGGGCGGGCCGGAATGCTGGCGGTGGTCCAGGTGGTCGCGGGCATCACGTATGCCACCAGCCTCCAGCCGGGCTTCGACCAGTTCCATCAGGTCGTCAGCGAGCTCGACGAGAGCGGGACCCGCTCCGCCGGCGCCCTCGAGCTCTACGCCCTGCTCCCATTCGCGCTGCTGCTGGCCGGGTTCGCCGTCGGCCTCCGCCGCTCCCTCCGCGCGGGTTCGGCCCTCGGCCCGCTCCTGCTCGCCGGGGGTGGCGCCGCGATCGCGATCTCGGGATTGTTCGCGTGCGATCCCGGCTGCCCCATCCCCCCCGTCAGCGGCCCCGGTTTCATCCACAGCGCCCTGGCGGTGGCCGGCCTGGCCGCCGCCGGCGCGGCGCCCCTGGTGCTGGCCCCCGCGATGGCCGCCGACGAGCGCTGGCGGCCGTACG
>JBBSHA010000056.1:0-9620 GCA_038253595.1 Candidatus Dormibacterales bacterium | reverse complement strand
GTCGCCAGCGTCGGCACCCTGCCCGCCCACCGCCGCCGCGGCCTGGCCTCTGCCCTGGTCGCGGAGGCGCTGGCCCGGCTCCGTGAGCGCGGGGCGCAATCGGCCTCGCTCTACGTCGACGCCATGAACCCCACCCGCGCCCACAGTATCTACCGGCGCCTCGGCTTCGAGGTGGAGTTCGACTACGAGGTTTACGAGACCAGCTGAGTCTGCAGCTGCCTAGGATGGCCCAGTGGGCCGCCGGATCGCGGGTGCCGCTACCTCCCTGCTCGATGTGCGCAGGCTCGCAGCGCTGGACATGGTTGTTCACGGCGCCAGAATTTGTGGTCACCGAGTTCGCGGTCGGGGTGGCCGGATGCGCAATCCTGGGCGCGCTCGCGCTTGCAGCTGGAGTCCGGTCCCTGTCCCAAGCGGTCTCCTGGCAACTGGTCATGGGTGTCGTTCTCGCCGGCGCGGCATTCAACTACGTGCCGCTGCTCTTGCATGCCGTCGACCTCGCCCGGCGCCGGACCGCGCGCGAGGAAGGCGCCGTCGAGCTCGGTCGTCCCGCACCCGCCAGTTCCTTCTACTTGTTCCCTTCGCAGTGTTTCTCCTGTCGCTCGCACAGGCCCGATCCGACCGTCCTGGCCGCTAGGCCTTCTCGATGTGGCGGAAGCCGTGCCGGAGGTAGTGGCCGCAGGCGGCGCTCTACGCGGGTTCCCCTTTCCTATCAAGCGGTGCGGGTGCTGGTTCCGGCGGGTTTCGCGCTGCCCGTGCCCACGGGCGCCGCCTCCGGCGGGTTTGCGCCCGAGTTCGCGCCGCCCGCTCAGATGTCGAAGGAGATCTCGTAGACGCCGCCCGTGAACTTGGCGCGGTGGATCCAGCCCAGCTTGCGAAGCAGGTTGAACATGCTCTGGTTCTCGGGCAGCACCACCAGCACGAAGCTGCGGATGCCGTGATCGCGGCCGGCCATGGCGACCAGGCCGAGGAGGGTGGCGCCGACTCCCCGCCGCTGCATCTCGTCGATGACGGCCACCGCCACCTCGGCGATGTCGGTCGCGGGGATCCGGTCGTAGCGCGCCACGCCCAGGATGCGTTCGCGGTGCTCGGGCAGATGGCTGGTGGCGACCAGAGCGAAGCGGTCCTGCTGGTCGACCTCGGCCAGCCGGTGGGCGAGCTTCTCCGGCAGCCTCTTGAGGGGAGAGAAGAAGCGCAGGTAGACGCTCCGCTCCGACATGGCGGCGAAGGCCTCGTGAAGCAGTACCTCGTCCTCCAGCCGGATCGGCCGGACGTGGGCCCGGAGCCCCGCCTTCAGGTCGACCGTCTGCTCATATCCGGGTTGCTCCGCCACCAGGCGCAATTGTGATGCCGGGACGGTTCCCGGTGGCCACCCGGCCCGCGCGGCGAGGCCGTTCCGCGCGCAAGCTAGTGACACCAGATATGGCGGCGCCGATCCTGTTCTATGATCGCCATTGACGCTTTTGACGCTGGTGCGCGGCCCTGGTCAGGGCCTGGGACTCCCACTGCCGGCTGTCGATCCTCTCCCTCGATGAGGCGGCGGCGGATTGCCACCTCGGCGGCCTGGCCCCGGAGCGGCGATTCGGCGCCGCCCACCTCGTCGCCGCTGACGGCAGGCTCTTCTCGGGGGCCCCGGCGCTCGCCCGGGCGGCGGCCGAGCTACCGGCCGGCAGGCTGCTGGCCGGCGCCTACTTCGGGGTGCCGGGCGTGGCCGCCGCCGCCGGCGCCGGCTACCGCCTGGTGGCCCGCCACCGGGACCGCCTGGCCGGGCTGGTGCCCGACCGCCCGGTCACCCGGATCGAGCGCTGACCGCCAACGCCAAGAGCTAGCCGCGAGCGCCGGCTCCCACCAGCGCATCGCGGACCACCTCGGCCAGGGCCTGAACGAAGTCGGGGCGATCGTTGAAGGAGGCGGTGCGCCGGATCTCGATGCCCCGGGCCCGCGCGAACTCCTGGGCCTCGATGTCGAGGTCAAAGAGGATCTCCAGGTGGTCGGCGACGAACCCCAGCGGGCAGACCAGGACCCGCTCGGCAGCCGACGCGGCGATCGCCTCCAGCACGTCCGGCCCCAACCAGGGCTCGCCGGTGCTGCTCCGGCTCTGGAACGCGAACTCCCAGGGCGGCAGCTCCATGGAGGCGGCCAGCAGCCGGCAGGTCTCGTCGAGCTGGTCGCGGTAGGGATCGCCCTCGGCCAGGATCCGGGCGGGCAGGCTGTGGGCGGTGAAGAAGAGGCGGTCCGGCCGCCGCTCGGAGATCGCCTCGGCCAGGATCGTGCGCAGGGCGGCGATGAAGGCGGGGTGGTCGTGGAATCCGGGGATGAACAGCAGCTCCGGGCCCGGCCCACCCGCGGCACCCGGCTGGGCGCCCAGCTCCCAGCCCTGGCGCAGGCTCTGCTCGTAGGCGCCCAGGCTCATCCGGGCGTAATGGGGCGCCATCACCAGGCCGATCACCCGCTCGTAGCCCTGGGCGCACACCGCGGCCACCGTCTCGGCCACGAACGGGGGTGAGTGCTTCATGCCCACGAAGGCGGGCAGCCCGACCAGGGCGCCCACCGCCTCGGCCTGGCGGCCCGTGATGGCGGCCAGCGGCGAGCCCCCGATCGCCCGGTAGCGGGCCACCAGCTCGGCCAGCGCCTCGGGTGAGGGTGGCCGGCCGCCCCGGATGTGGGTGTAGTACTGCCCGATCGTCGCCTCGTCGCGGGGGCTGCCGTAGGCCATGCAGACCAGCGCCGTCCTGGTGTCCTGCCCCAGAACACTAGGCATGGGCGGCAACCCCCTCGTGGACGGTCTCGACCAGGAGCTGGAGGTTCTCCAACGGGGTTTCGGGGAGCACGCCGTGGCCGAGGTTGAAGATGTGGCCGGGACGGCCCGCCGCCCGCCGGAGGACGTCGCGCACGCGCTCTCTGACCAGCTCGCCGGGCCCCAGCAGGAGCGCCGGGTCGAGGTTGCCCTGGACGCCCAGGCCCTCGCCCACCCGCCTCCAGCCGGTGTCCAGGGGCACCCGCCAGTCCAGCGAGACGATGTCGGGGCCGGTGGAGGCGATCGCCTCCAGAAGGCCGGCGGTGCCGGTACCGAAGTGGACCCGGGGCACGCCCAGGGCCGCCGTCGCCTCGAAGATGGCGCGCGTGTGGGGGGCGACCCGGCTCTCGTAGTCCTCCACAGCCAGCGCCCCGACCCAGCTGTCGAACAGCTGGAGCGCGCCCGCCCCCGCCCCGACCTGGGCCGCCAGGTAGCCGCTCATCACCGTGGCCAGCTTGGCCAGCAGCCGGTCGAAGGCCGCCGGCTCCGAGTACATGAACCGCTTGACCAGCTGGAAGTCACGGCTCGGCCGGCCCTCGACCAGGTAGCTGGCGAGCGTGAACGGGGCGCCGCTGAAGCAGATCACCGGTACCGGCGATTCGGCCACCACCCGCCGCACCGCCGCGATCACCTGGGGCGCCGCCTCCGCTCCGCCGGGGGTGCGCAGCCGGTCCACGTCGGCGGCCGAGCGGACTGGGTGGGCGATCACCGGACCCACGTTCTCGACCAGCTCGAACTCGACCCCCATACCAACCAGCGGCAGCATGATGTCGGCGAACATGACGGCCGCGTCCACCCCCAGCCGCCGCACCGGCTGCAGCGTGACCTCGGCACAGAGGTCGGGCTCGGCCACGATCTGGACCAGCGAGTGGCTCTCCCGGAGCCGGCGATACTCGGGCAGCGAGCGCCCCGCCTGGCGCATCAGCCAGACCGGGGTGACGTCGACCGGACGCCGGTGGGCGGCCTCCAGGAAGCGGCTGGTCACGCCAGCGCCGCCAGCGTCCGGGCCACGTCCTCCTCGCTGTGGGCGGCCGAAACGAACCAGGCCTCGAGCTGCGAAGGCGGCACCAGCACCCCGGACCGCCGGAGCCGGCCGTGGAGGGCCGAGAACTCGGCCGCCCCGGACATGAAGAGCGTCAGCAGCGAGCCCACCCGAGCCACCCGCCCGGCCCTTCGCAGGCCGGCCTCCAGCGCCGCCGAAGTCGTTTCCAGGCGGCTGTAGACCGCCGCGTCGAGCCGGGCCAGGGTGGCCTCCCCGGCGGCCATCACGAGCGGGTGACCGGAGAGTGTCCCCGCCTGGTAGACCGGGCCCGCCGGCGCGACCAGATCCATGAGGTCGGGCCGGCCGCCGTAGGCTCCAACCGGCAGGCCGCCGCCGATGATCTTGCCCAGCACGGTGAGGTCGGGGCGGACCCCGAACAGCTCCTGGGCGCCGCCAGGCGCGACCCGGAAGCCGGTGATCACCTCGTCGAAGACCAGCAGCGCGCCCCGCGCCGAGGTCAGCTCGCGGAGGCCGGCCAGGAAGCCGGGCGCCGGGGCAACCACGCCCACGTTGGCGGCCACCGGCTCCACGATCACCGCCGCCACCCGGTCCCGGTGCTCGGCCAGCAGCGCCTCCACACGGTCCAGGTCGTTGTAAGGCGCGACCAGGGTGGTCGCCGCGATCGCGGCCGGGACGCCGGCGCTGCCAGGCAGGCCGAGCGTCGCCAGGCCCGAACCGGCCCGCGCCAGCAGGCCGTCGGAGTGGCCATGATAGCCACCGTCGAACTTGAGGACCAGGTTCCGCCCGGTGGCCGCCCGTGCCACCCGGAGGGCGCTCATCGCCGCCTCGGTGCCGGAGTTCACAAAGCGCAGCCTCTCCACGGCCGGCATCCGAGCCCTGATCAGGCGGCCGAGCCGGACCTCGGCCTCGATGGTGGCCCCGAACGGACCCCCATCGGCGGCGGCGGCCTGGATGGCGGCCACCACGCTGGTATGGGCGTGGCCGAGGATCAGCGGCCCGAAGGCGCCCACGAAGTCCACGTACTCGATGCCATCCACGTCCCAGACCCGGCTCCCCCGGCCGCGGGCCGGCACCGGCGGCTCGCCGCCGACCGCGTGGTAAGCCCGGACGGGGCTGTTGACGCCGCCCGGGAAAAGGGCGGCCGCCTCGGCGCGGATGTCGGGCGTGACCATCAGCCGGCGCCGAGGAGAGCGGTGATCTCGGTCACCGGGCGGTGCACGGCCGCCAGCAGCGGAGTGTCGCGGATCGTCGAGCGCCGGCCCTCTGTGCCGCGCAGCGCCCGCACCAGGTCCCCGAACCGGGCCATGTCGTCGGTCTCGTAGGCGACCAGGAAGTCCATGTCGTCGATGCCGAAGGAGTTGGCCAGCAGCTGCCGCACCTGCGGGAAGTCGTGGCCGATCCGCATGTGCTCGTTCATGATCCCCTGCCGGGTCTCGCGGCCCAGCAGGTACCACTCGCTGCTCTTGGTGAAGGGGTAGACGACCAGGTAGCGCGAGCGCTCGCCGGTGAACATCGACTGCTCCTGGGCGGTCGGCTTCTTGACGTACTGAGAGGGCTGGATGATGCCGAGGAAGCTCTCGTTCACGCTGAGCCAGCTGCCGAGCCCGGTCCGCAGCGCGGCCGCGGCAGCCTCCTCGAGAGCGTCCAGCGACTCCGCCAGGCGCCAGAGCAGGATGTCGGCGCCGGCCTGGAGGCCGATCATCGAGTAGGTGAACGTGGTGACGCCGGGCGACCCCTCGACCACCTCGGCGAACTCGCGGGCGCCGGCGCAGCGCTCACCGTCGGGCAGCCGGCGCCAGGCCGGGTCGAGGCCCAGGGCCAGCGCCTGGACGTAGCGGGTGTCACTCATGACGGGTCCTCCGATAGCCAGCGGGCCACGTCGGCCGCCAGGTAGGTGATCAGGATGTCGGCGCCCGCTCGGGTGATCGCGGTCAGCGTCTCCAGCGCCGCTCCCCGGCGGTCCAGCCAGCCCCGCTCCGCCGCCGCCTCCAGCATCGCCAGCTCGCCGCTCACCTGGTAGGCGGCCAGCGGCAGGTCGAAGCGGGCCCGCGCCCGGCTCAGCAGGTCGAGCGAGGTGAGGGCCGGCTTGACCATCAGGATGTCGGCCCCCTCGGCCGCGTCCAGGGCCAGCTCGCGCATCGCCTCGCGGCCGTTGGCGGGATCCATCTGGTAGGAGCGGCGATCGCCGAAGGCGGGCTTCGATCCGGCCGCCTCACGGAAGGGCCCGTAGAGGTGAGAGGCGTGCTTGGACGCGTAGGCCATGATCGCCACCCCGACGTGGCCGGCGCCGTCCAGGCCCTCGCGGAGTGCGCCCACCTGGTGATCCATCATCGCGCTCGGCGCGACCACGTCCGCCCCCGCCTCGGCGTAGGCCACCGCCGCCGCCGAGAGCAGGGGCAGCGTGCGCTCGTTGTCGACTCGGGAGCCGTCCAGGACGCCGCAGTGACCGTGGCCGGTGTACTCGCACAGGCAGACGTCGGCGGCCAGCACCAGCGGCAGGGCGGCCTCGCGCAGCAGCCGGAGCGCGGCCGGGACCGGGCCGGCGGGGTCGGCGGCCCCGTGGCCGAGGTCGTCCTTGGCGTCCGGGACCCCGAACAGGAGCAGACCGCCGATCCCCAGGCCGGCCAGCTCGCGGGCGTGCTCCAGCGCCCGGTCGGGGCTGAGACGCGACTGTCCGGCCAGCGAGGAGATCGGCTCGCGCCGGTCCTGGCCCGGCACCACGAACAGCGGCGCGACCAGCCGGTGCGGGCTGAGCCGGGTCTCGCGCACCAGCGCCCGGAGCGCGGCCGTCTCGCGCAGGCGGCGCGGACGCTCAGGCGACATGGGCCAGAACCGCGTTGACCAGGCCGTCGACGGTGGCCGACTCCGCCTCCACCAGGTTTCCGAAGCCCTCGGCTCGCGCCACCTCGGTGGTCATCGGGCCGATCGACACCGCGGGCAGGCGGCGGGGATCGCGGGCCGCCAGCCGGAGCAGTCCCCGCACGGCCGACCCGGAGGCGAAGACCACGCCGGCCAGCTCCGGGTCGTCAAGGGCGCCGCGCAGGGGCTCCCGCGAAGCCTCGGGGCCGAACACGGTGCGGTACACGACCAGCTCCTCCACCAGCGCCCCGCCGGCAACCAGGGCGGCGGGCAGGTCGCCGGCGGCGGCGTCCGCTCGGGCGAGCAGGATGCGCAGGCCCGGCAGCGGCTGCCGGGCGGCGATGGCCTCCGCGATCAGCGCCCCCCGGGCCAGCCGGGGGGTGGCGTCGGCGTTGATCCCCCGCTCGCGGAGGGCGCCCACCGTGCGCGGGCCGACGGCCGCCCAGCGGGCGCCGGCGGCATCGGGCAGGCGATCCAGCAGGTGGCGCACCCCGGTACCGCTGGTGACCACCACCCAGTCGTGCCGGCTGAGATCGGGAACCGCGAACTCCACCGCCTCGGTGGCCACGGTGGGGACGGCATGGACCCGGTAGCCGAGCCCGGCCAGCCGGCCCACCAGCGGGTCGGCCGGGCCGTCCGGCCGGGTCGAGAGGATGGCCCGGCTCATGCCGGCAGCGCCACGCGGCGGAGCAGTTCGGCGGCCGCCGTCTCGGCCAGGCGCCGGGAGCCTGCCTCGTCGGCCTCCCCCTCCAGGCGGAGCCGGTGGGCGGCGGTCCCGTCCGGGCTGCAGGCGGCGGCCAGCAGCCGGAGCCGGCCGCCGGCCACGGTGGCCAGCGCCCCGACCGGGGAGCGGCAGGTGCCGCCGGTGGCCTCCAGGACGCGGCGCTCGGTGACCACGGCGAGCCGGATTTCGGCCGCCTCGACGGTGGCCAGGAGCGCCAGCGTCCGGCCGTCGTCGGCCCGCGCCTCCACGGCCAGGGCCCCCTGCCCGGGAGCCGGCGCCATCAGCCACGGGTCGAGGCGGGTGTCGATGCGGGCGCCCAGGCCGAGCCGGTCGAGCCCGGCCGCCGCCAGCACCAGCGCGTCCGCCGCCCCCGCCTCGAGCCGGCGCAGGCGGCTGTCCACGTTGCCGTGAAAGGGGACGTGGCGGAGGTCCGGCCGCAGCGTCAGCAGGAAGCCGGCCCGGCGGGGGCTGTCGGTGCCGACCACCGCCCCCCTCGCCAGACCGGCCAGGCTCCGGCCGCCGGCCCGGGAGACCAGCGCGTCGCGGGGATCGCCCCGCTCGGGGTGGGCGGCCACGACCAGGCCCGGGTGGAGCTGGAGCGGCACGTCCTTGGCCGAGTGGACCGCGATGTCGATATCGCCCGCCGCCAGGGCCCGCTCCAGGGCGGTGACGAAAACGCCCTCGCCGGGCGCGCTGTCGACCGGGCGCAGGTCACCCTCGGTGACCACGGTCACCAGCTCCACGGGGTGGCCGGCGGCGCGCAGCCGCTCAGCCACCCTCGTGCTCTGAAGCAGTGCCAGGCGGGAGCCGCGGGTGCCCAGGCGGAGGGAGGCGTTCACAGCCCGTGGAGCCTCCGGGCGGCGTCGTCGGCGAACCCGTCGCGGTCGGTGCGGAGGGCGGTCAGCGGCTCGTGGAGAAGATCGGTCACCAGCTGCCGGGAGAACCCGACCAGCAGCTCGCGGTCCCGCTGCGAGAGGTCCGGGAGCCGGCGCAGCAGCCGCTCCACGCGCGCCTGGCGGCGCGCCTCGGCCCGCGCCCGCAGCGCCTGGATGGCGTCCAACGAGCGGCGCCCGCCCAGCCAGTCGAGGTACTCGCGGGCGCCCTCCTCGGCCAGCCGGGCCGCCCGGAGACCCCAATCCGAGTCGCCGGGCGCCTGATCGTAGAGGCCGTCGACCCCCAGAAAGTCGGGGCCCAGGCGCTCCCGCACGGCGGGCGGCACCGCCATCGGGTAGGAGATGTCGGCGACCGGCGGCAGCCGGGGCGCGCCCACCCCCAGGCCCGGCCAGGCGCCTCCCAGCGCCACCGCTACCGCGGCGCTGCGGGGGGCGAGCCCGGCCGCCCGCTCGAGGCTGACATCGGCCCGCTCCGGATTGCGCCCGGCCACCGTCACCAGCGCGCCGGCCGCGGCCCCCGCGCGCGCCAGCGCGGCCCCCATCACGCCGGTCCCGGCGACCAGCAGAGGGCGTCCGGCCAGGACCGTGCGCGCCCCCAGCCAGCCGACCGCCCGCTCGGCCAGGCCGGCCTGCGCCAGCGGCGTGCCGGTGCCCCGGACCCGGCGGCCGACCGCGATCGCCGACTCCAGCAGGCGGGCGATCCCCGGTTCCGGAGCGCTGCGCTCGCGGGCCTCGGCGAGCGCCTGGCGGACCTGGTGGAGCACCTCGTTCTCGCCCACGACCGCGCTCTCCAGGCCGGCCGCCACCCGGAACAGGCGGCGGACGGCGGCCTCGCCCTCGAGGAGGCGGGCGCCGGGCAGGTCGGGCGCCGGCCCCAAACCGTAGAGCTCGACCCGGTGACAGGTGCTGAGCAGGGCCCAGCCGGGGTGGTGGGGCAGCAGCGGCGCGGCCAGCGCCTGGAAGCGGCTCCGCTCCTCCGCGGAGCGCTCGGGGACCGCCGCCGCCAGGACCCAGGGCGGGCTCATGCCTGCTGCCAGCCCGCGATCAGGGCCAGGAGCAGCTTGTCCATCGCCGTCTCCGCGTCCACCAGCAGGCCGGTCGCCTCCCTGGTGTCGAGCCCCCGCCGGCCCGCCATCGCCGCCAGCTCGTCCACGAATGGCGACCGGAAGCGGAGGAAGGCCTCGACCGCCTCGCTGAGGGACGCCCCCAGGCGAGCGCTCTGGGCGCCGTACTCGACGGCGTGGCCTCCGGCCTCGTGGAGGTTGGCCATGGCGGGCCCGGGGCCGGCCGCGTCGAGGTGGGCGAGCAGGCACTCGACCATCCGGTGGCCGCGCTCGCGGAAGAGGC
>JBBSHA010000055.1:0-9763 GCA_038253595.1 Candidatus Dormibacterales bacterium | reverse complement strand
GAGCACTTCCTTGGTAAGGAAGAGGTCTCGAGTTCGAATCTCGACGTGGGCTCCACGCTCGAGCCCCTGCTAAGTCGGAGCCCTGTTGCGCGACCAAACTCGAGTCGTCTCGTCGAGCAAACTGATTGGTGCAGCGTACCGGCGACGCCCTCCCGGGCCGCTGTGACCCGGCCGGTTGCCGGTTTGTCCCCTTGACGCCGGCTGTGGAGCGTCCAAGATGCGTTGCGTTGCGCGCCGGGGACCTTTGGTGGCGAACGTATCCCGCCCCGACTCCGGTGTCGCCGGCCGCAACGCCATCCGCTCAGCGCCGCGCTGGGGGGGCGGGCTATGCTCCGCGGGTGAGCTACTTGATCACCACGGCCATCACGCCCAACAAGATCATCGCCCTCGTCGTCGTCCTGGTGGTGCTCGTCGGCGCCGGGATCTGGTTCTCCAGGCGCTCCCGGGTCTGAACCCAGGCTCTTAGGCAGAAGCAGCCGGGTGGGTCCGCTCCATGGCTGAGAGCCAGCTCGACACCGGCGACGAGGTCCGCCTCGCCCAGGGCGGCTGGTACCAGGTGCTGGCGATCAACGGCGACGCACTCCGGGTTCGCGGGATCGGGGCTTTCGGAACTCTGATCGAGTTCTGGGTCGGACGGTCCTCGGTCGAGGATCGCCGGCCGCCCAGCGCCGAGCCGGGGGACCCGGCCGCCCCGGGCGACCCCGACCCCGGCTCCACGCCTCCCTGATCCGGCCCGGGGGAGTCCCGGCCCGGTCCCGCCCGCGGGTCCCACAAGTCCCATTGCCGGGTGTCCCGGGCCGGCCGGAAAATGGTTCCCGTGGGATCGATGGCTCAGGAGCTGCTGCTGCTGCTGATCGCGGCCGGCATCGGCCTGGCCATGGCGCTGGGGGTGCTGAACTGGCTGGCGTCGCGCTCCGGCACGCACCAGCTGTGAACCTGCTGGAGTGGATGCTGGTGGGGCTGATGGCTGCCGACCTCAGCTTCTGCGTCTGGCTCCGGCGCGGGCTCTCCGGCCCCCGCTGATCGAGCGTCAGCCGGACTCCAGCGCCCGCTCGTAGCGGTCGGCCGACCTGGCCACGGTCGCCTTTCCCTGGCTGGGGATGACGCGGTCCCACCAGGCTCCGTAGATGCGGTCGAACTCCAGGCCGGCCACCGCCGCGGCGATCCCGCGCACCTTCGCCGCCGGGAGCGGGATCAGGTTGGGGTAGCTGTACATGAAGCCGACAAAGCGGCGGTCGGGGATGACCTGGACGATGTCGCCGGCGAGCAGGGCGCCCCGGCCCCCGGCGAGAAACGGGACCTGGAGGACGGCGCCGCCCTCGAAGTGGCCCCCGGCCCGGACCAGCCGGATCCCGTCGTGGAGGTCCAAGCCCTCTCCCGTCCAGTGCACGATCGAGGGCGAGTCCCGCATCGACCAGCGCCGGTCGTCGGCGTGGAGGTAGACCGGGGCCCCGAAAGCCTCGCTCCACTCGACCAGGGACGAGTAGTAGTGGGGATGGGAGATGGCGATCGCCGCGATTCCACCGAGGGAGCGGACCGCGATCTCGGTGAACTCGTCGAGCAGGCTGACGCAGTCCCAGAGCACGTTGCCCTGGGCCGAGAGCACCAGCAGTGCCCGCTGCCCGATGGCGAACGCGGGCGTGGTCCCGATTCCCACCAGGCACTCCTCCTGGCGCCGGAACTCGTTGTGGTGCTCCCCCCGCAGCTCCTCCAGGGTGGTCCAGCGCTGGCCGCCGGGCCCGAGGTACTGGCGCTCGTCCTGGCAGATCGGGCAGCCCTCCGGGGGCGTGGCCCCGCTCTCCCCGTACTGAACCCCGCAGGTCACGCAGATGAAGCAGCTCACCGAGCGCCTCCTCGCGGCCGCGCCGGCGCGGTCAGCCGGGCTGCGGCCGGCCGGCGAAGCCGGTTCTCAGGCGCCGGTCTGGGCGCCGGTGGGCCTGCGCGTCCGGGGCTTGGCGGTGCGAGGCGTGGCCGTGCGGGGCTTGGCGGTGCGAGGCGTGGCCGTCCTGGGCTTGGCGGTGCGAGGCGTGGCCGTCCTGGGCTTGGCGGTGCTGCTGGCGGTCGTGCGGGAGGCGCCCGCCGCGCGGGTGCTTCGCCTCGATCCCGATCCACCGGCCGCGGCGGCGGGTTCCAGGACCCCGGCCGCGAGCGTGGTCGCGCCCTGGGCGGTCCGCTCGATCTGGAGTCGGAGCCGGTCCACCTCGCGGCTGAGCTCGTCCACCCGCTTGCGCTCCTGGGTGAGCTTGGCCACGCGCTTGCGGAGCTTGCTGATCATCTTGGTCTGGTCGGGCGTCTTGTTTGCCATCCGCCAAACGCTACGGGCTCGCCGCCCGCTTTGCTTGGATTGCGCGCCCCAGTCCGGCCAGGATGACCCCGATCTGACGCCGCCCAACCTGTTCCACCCCCGCCGCTGGAGCCTAGACTGGCCGCCGTGGCGGCGATCGCGAGTCCAACCCACCTCTCTGCGGACGGTCACTGGTGGTGGGATGGCCGGGCCTGGCAGCCCACCCGCCCGGCCGCGCCCGCCGCCGGCGCATCCGCGCCTGCCGCCGGCGAACCGGCCCGCGCCACCGGCGGTACCTGGCACAGCGTGGACCCGACCATGGTGGCGATCGCAGCCATCGCCATCGGCGGCCTCATGGTCCTGGGCGCGGTGGCCGGGTCCGCGCTCGGCCGGCCCTCGGCAGCCGAGCTGAGGAGCGAGGCCCGCTATCAGGCCGTCTTCCAGCGCGACCTGCTCCGCGTGCAGGCCGACTCGGTCCCCTTCGCGGCGACCGCCACCTCACCCGGGGTGTGCAACCGCGGAGGCAGCAAGCAGGGCTGCTTCGACACCAACGAGCGGGTCATCAATGACCTCTGGGCGGCGATCGCCGACCTCAGTGCGCTGCCCGCGCCGGCCCGCTACCAGGAGGCGGACCACGCCCTGCAGACGGCGCTGCGGGCGGACGCGGCCGGTCTGAGGCTCCGCGATTTGGCGATCGCGTCGGGCGATCCCAACGCCTCCCTCCAGCCCAGCAACGCGGCGCTGGCCGCCGCTCAGGCCCAGCTCCACGGCGCCTACGCCCTGTTTCCCCAGGACGCCGCCCCGCGACCCAGGCTGTAACCGACCGACCCCGGTCAGCGCCTCCGCTTGCTCTTCTCGCCGGCCGTGGCGACCAGGAGCAGGGCGGTGAGGATGCCGCCCTCCAGGGCGCCGTACAGCAGTGAGCGGGCGAGGGGCTGGTTGAACGGTCCCACATTGAGCACGAAGGTCAGCAGCGCCAGCGCGGGCAGGGCGATCGCGCCCTGGCGCCAGGCCGGCAGGGCCTCCCAGGCGAGGACCAGCCGGGGTGGTTCTCGACGCTCCGTCACCGACCGAGGGTAGCGCGCCACCCGGCCTGGCTCCGCTGCACCAGGTGGAGGCCGACTCCGACCCCCGCCGCGCCCACGAAGTCCAGCGGCCGGAGCGGCTCCGAGAGCAGCAGCGCGCCCAGGAACAGCCCGAACACCGGGTTCAGGAAGAAGTAGGCGCTGGCGCGCGAGGCGTCGCCGCTCCGGAGCATGAAGAACCAGATCGTCATCGCCCCCAGGGAGATCGCGAACACCAGGTAGGAGAGTGCGCCGGCCGCCTGCCAGCTGGGGCGGATCGACCCCACCGGCTCGCTGAGCAGGCTGGGCAGGAGCAGGGCGGCGCTGGCCGCGATCAGCTGGACCCCGTTGAGGACGGTCAGCGGGTAGCGCGGCTGCCAGCGCTTGAAGAGCACCGTTCCCGCCACCAGGAAAACGTTGGCGAGCAGGATCAGGCCCATCCCAGCCGGCGTGTCGAGGCTGCCGCCCAAGCGTGAGCTCATGATCGTGACCACGCTCAGGAACGCGATCGCCATGCCCGCCGCGCGCGCCCGCCCGATCCGCTCGCCCAGCGTGAGCGGCGCCACCAGCGCCAGCATCAGCGGGTTGGTGCTGGCCAGCACCGCCCCCAGCCCGCCCGAAACCTGCCCCAGGGCGACGCTGGAGATGCCCAGGTAGAGGCCATAGTTGAGGAGGCCGAGCACTCCCAGGCGGGCCCACTCGGCGGCGCTCCCGGGAAACCGGTGGCGGGCGCCGGCGGCGATCCCGAGCACGATGCCGCCCGCCACCAGGAAGCGGAAGCCCATCAGGAAGAGAGGCGGGAGCCCAGCGTGGAGGGCGACCTTGACCACGTCGAAGGCGGACGCCCAGAGCAGGGAGAAGAGCACGGCCAGCGGCACGTAGAGCCCGGCGGCGCGGGCCCGGGCCAGGGCCGGCAGCGAGCGGCTCAGTGCTCCGAGGCCAGGTCAACTCCGGGGTCAGGAACCTGGGCCGGGCGCGACCAGCGGATGTAGGGATGGCCGGTCGCCACGTGGTACACGTTGGCCTGGTCGACGGCGCCCTCGTAGCGGGCGTCGAAGCTCCAGATGTCGCGCTCGAGGACCGACGCGTAAAGCGGCTCCAGGTGGCCGGCGTCGTACTCCCGGATCTGGGCCAGGTACTTGGGCCGGGTCACGGCCAGGCCCCCGAGCAGGCCCCGTGTGCGCCGCAGGTAGTAGGCTGCGAGTTCCCAATTGCCGCCGTGGACGGCGTGCCAGGCCATCGTGAAAGTGTGGCTGACCTCGGCCATAACCTGGCCGGTGCCGGGCAGCGCCTCCGCCACCTCGGAGAGGCTGAGGTCGGCGTGCCGGGTCCGGGCCCGGGGCTCATCGGCCATCCGCCGAAGGTTAGCGCACCCCACCGGCGCGGCCGGCTCGGCCCAGAGCGGCGAACCGGCGGCGGTGCGCGGTGTGATCGGTGGCAGGTATACTGGGGCGGTTCGGTGGCAATGGCGGAGGGGAAACACCCGTTCCCATTCCGAACACGGCAGTTAAGCCCTCCTGCGCCGATGGTACTGCCGGGGTAACCCGGTGGGAGAGTAGGTCGTTGCCGAGCACCTTTAACCCCGTCGCTTGCAAGGGTGGCGGGGTTCTAGCTTTCCAGGGCCTCCGCCAGCATCTCTGGGCGGAGGCGGGGAAGCAGCCTCAGGCAGCGCACGACCAGGGCGGCCAGGAGCAGGAAGATCACCAGCAGGACGTCGCCCACCACGTCGGCCACGCCGGTGTGCCGGGTCACGATCAGCGCCGCCTCGAGTAGGCAGGCGGCGCCCAGGATGGGTACGAAGACCCGGTCGTGGACGGCCATGAAGAACTGGACCACCAGGTTGTTGAGACTGAGCCCGAGCCCGATCACCCCGACCGCCAGGATGTAGGCCTGGGCGTCGCGGAACGCGGGCCCGAAGAGCACCCCGACCACCAGGCCGGGCACGATCCCGAATACGGCGATGGTGCCCAGCCCGAGCAGGCTCATGATCCCGCCCGACATGAGCAGGAGCCGGCCGGGATGGGTCCGCTTGGCGACCGCCTCCACCACCCGCGGAAAGAGCACCTGGCTGACGCTCAAGGTCAGGAAGTAGAGGATGGTCTCGATCTTGTTGATTCCGCCGTAGATGCCCGCCCCGTGGGGACTGAGGTAGTGCTTGGCGAGCACCACGTCGACGTTGTAGAGGAGCAGGATCCCGAGTGTGCCGGCGGCGGCGGTGAGCGCGAAGGAGGCCATCGCCCGCACCCGGACCGGGTCGGCCGGGGCCGAGAACACCTGCCGCATCGAGTAGAGCCCGAGCCCGTAGGCGAACGCGACCCCGGCCAGGATCGCCAGCATCGAGCCGGTGACCGCGAGCCCGGCCGCCAGCAGGAGGCCCAGCATCCCCGTCCGCACCACCAGTTCCAGGGAGAGGTTGGCGGAAAGAGCTGGGAAGTGCTGCGTGCCCTGGAGAACACCCCGCGGGATGGCCGTGTACCAGAAGGCGGCGATCGCCACCCCGACCACCATCAGCGGCACCGGCGAGTGCAGGTTGAGGAAGGCCGCTCCCGGGATCGCCAGCACCCCGAAGAGGACCACGAAGACCAGTGCCGGGGCGCTGATCACGCGGGTGGTCCGGGTGACGACGTGGCGGATGGCCCCCAGCCGGCCCGCCGCCAGGAGGTCGGCGGCGTAGCGGGCGATGACCAGGATCAGGATCAGGTTGACGCTGGTGCCGACGGCGTAGAGGGCCACCAGCGAGGCCACCTCACCATAGACCTGGGGCCCCAGCACCCGGCCCGCGATGGCGTGGTACACGAAGCCGCCCACACCGGCGACCAGGCCGCCGCCGAAGAGGACCAGGTTCTGGCGGACCAGGCGGTTGCCGCGCACCCTGCGCAGCCGCGCGCTCAGGCCCGGGCGCGCGACCGGTTCAGGGGTTGCCGTCACAGGTCCCGATTGTAGGGAGCGGGCCCGGCCGACCGGCACCGGGAGCGCAGCTATCCTGAAGCGTCATGGCGCCCGTCAAGCCGCTGGTTTCCGCGATCGTGGTGAGCTACAACGTCCGCGACCTGCTGCTCGACTGCCTGCGCGCCTTCTACGCCGGCGCCGACGTGCCGGTGGAGGCGATCGTCGTTGACAACGCCTCCACCGACGGGTCGGCGGACGCGGTGGAGAGGGAATTCGCAGAGGCCAAGGTGATCCGGCAGCCGCGCAACGTGGGGTTCGGGCGGGCCAACAACGCCGGCCTTTCACAGGCGGCCGGCCGCTTCGTGCTGCTGCTGAACCCGGACGTGACGGTGCTGCCGGAGTGCGTGGGCAGGCTGGCCGACTTCCTCCTGGTGCGCCCGGACGCGGGCGCGGTCGGGCCCCGGCTGGCGCGCCCCGACGGCAGCCTCGACCTGGCCGCCCGGCGCGGCTTCCCGACCCCGAGCACCGCCGTCTACCGCCTGTCCGGGTTCAGCCGGCTGTTTCCGCGCAGCGCCCGCTTCAACCGCTACAACATGGGTCACCGCGTGGACAGCGAGGTGCACGAGATCGACTCGGGGACCGCCGCCTGCCTGATGGTGCGCCGGACCGCCGTCGAGCGGGTCGGCCTCTTCGACCCCGACTACTTCATGTACGGCGAGGACCTGGACCTCTGCTTCCGCCTCAAGCAGGGCGGCTGGAAGATCTTCTACCTGCCGGCGGCCCAGGCCATCCACCTCAAGGGGGCGTCCACCCGGCAGTCCACGGGGCGGATGCTCTATGAGTTCCACAACGCGATGTGGACCTTCCACCACAAGCACTACGCGGGCGACATGCCGGCCTTCGCCAACGGCCTGGTCTGGGCCTCGATCTGGGCCCGCTGGGCGACCCTGGCGGCGCGGGCGTCGATCACCAGGGACCCCCGGATCTCGCCCTGATCGGTGGGCGTTGGCCCCCGACGCGTCCACACCCAGATCTCCGGACCGGAGAAGGGGGCGCCGCTGAGGATCTGGCGGCTGAAGTGGAGCAACGCCCCCGACCAGCCGATCAGCTGGCTGGGGCCGTCGCCGTGCCAGACCGTCCGGTCCCGGCCGGAGGCGCAGCCGGCCGCTTCCGGCCGGTCCATCCCCCGCCGACGCTGCCACCGCCAAGGCCCAGGCCATGCTCTACCGCAGCCCCGACCGGGTGCAGCGGAGGACCTGGCGACGGGAACCGTCGGGGCCTGGTATACGAGGCCCACACCGTGAGCGTGGCGGGCTTCGACGCCCAGGGCCACCCGGTCCTCCTCGTCAACCAGTTCGGCACCTTCACCACGCCCCCGCCTCCCGGCTACCAGCCGCCGCCACCCGAGTTGATTCTGCTGCCGGCCATGAACCAGGCCGCCCGGCTGGCGTCCGGGACCGCGGACGCCCCCCGCTCCGCGGGCGGGGTCAGCGGCGACTCCAAGGGGATTTGGACCAGCCGCCCGGGCCAGCTCTGGATCTACCGCCCGGGCAGGCTGCGCAAGGTGGCCGACATCCCGCAGTCGCTCTTCCCGCTGCCGACGCCGCCGCCCGGCGCGCCCGCCAAGGACGTTCCGGCCGGAGCGTCCGGACCCTACCTCCAGGTGGCCGGGGCCTGCGCCTGACCCCGCATCAGCCTGGCGGCTCGTAGGCGGGCAGGCGGGCGGCCTCGTCGGGGCCCAGGTCCACGTGCACGTTGTTGCCGACCACCTCGGTGACCCGGCCGGCGGGCAGGAGCACGTTGGCACCGAGGAGGCCCTGCCGGTGGAGGACCAGCTGAGTCAGGTTGTCGGCGTCGTCGGTGAGGACGCGGGCGACCTCGCCCAGCCTCTCCTCGCCGGCCCAGACCGGGCTGCCCACCGTGATCTCGTGAACCGCGCTGAGGTCGACCTCGAGGTGGATGGGCGGCACGTACGGGCCCTGGCCGAGGATGGCCCCGGCGACCCTCAGGAAGTTACCGACCGCGTAGCCGGAGGGCGGGTTCCAGTGCTCGCCGGCCGGCCGCAGCTGGTCGGTCCGCTCCCGCGGCAGGCGGGCCAGGCCGGCCGGGTCGAGATCGCACTGGAGCCGGTCCGGACCGCTTGCGCGAAACCGGCCGGCACCGACCAGGTGGCCGTCCACCACCAGGTGGGTGACCCGGTGGGCGCTCTCGTCCACCACCAGACGCTCGATCGTCCCCAGCCGCTCCCCCTCGCGGCCCAGGACCTCCTCACCGATCCGCAGCTCTCTCACTAGAAGGGAAGCTCGTCAGGATCCGGCGCCGGAGCCTCCGCGCCGGTGGGGCCAGGAACAGCCGGCGAGCCGGCCTGGGCCTCGGGCCGGACCTCGATCCGCTGCCTCGCCTGCTCCAGGCGAGCCTGGGCCAGGCGCAGGTAGCCGCTGGCCTCGTCGACCGCGGTGAGGGCCTGGTCCAGCGTCAGCTCGCCGTCCTCCAGCTGCTTCAGCTTCTGATCGAACAGCTCGACCGCCTGCTCGAAGCTCAGCTCCTCGCTCAAGCGCCCGCCTCCTCGACCAGCGCGCCCAGAGTGCCGGCGGCCAGCCGCACCCGCACCCGGCGCCCGGCCGCCGTGGCCGCCGCCGATTTCAGCACCTCGCCGCTGGCGGCGTCCAGGGTGATCGAGTAGCCGCGGGCCAGCACGGCCTCCGGACTGAGCCCGGCCAGGCGCCCTCGGCGGTGGGCGAGGCCGCGCTCGGCCGTGCGCAGCATCTCGGCCAGGGCCCGGCCCATCCGCTCCGAACCGCGGCGCCCGGCCAGCCGCTCCTCCTGCTCGCGCAGGGTCCGTCCGCTGCACTGCTGGAGCCGGAGCCGGCGCTCGCCCAGGGCATGGCTGCGGCGCTCCAGTTGGAGGGCGGGGCTGAGCCGGGCCAGCTCCTCCCGGCAGCGCAGGAGCCGGTCGGCGCGCAGCTTGAGCAGGGCCGGCAGGACCAGGGCCAGGCGCCGGTCGCGGTTGCCCGTCCGCTCCGTCTCGGCTCGCAGCCGGTGCGCCACCTCGCGCTCCAGGCGCCGGCCGCGCTCGCCAAGGGCGGCCACCAGGTCGGCCTTTCGCGGCACCACCCGGGTGCCGGCCTCGGTCGGCGTCCGGCATTCGGCGTCGGCCACCATGTCGGCCAGCGTACGGTCGGACGTGTGGCCGAGGGCGGTCACCACGGGGATCGTGGAGGCGAGGATGGCCCGCGCCACCGGCTCTGTGTTGAAGGCGTACAGCTCCTCGAAGCTGCCGCCCCCGCGCGCGATCACGACCACACCGGCCCGGGCCTCGGCATTGCAGCGGCGGAGGGCCGCCACCACGCTGGCGGGCGAGGCGGTGCCCTGGACCTGGGCCGGGTAGACCAGGATCTCCATGTTCTCGAATCGGTCGCGGATGGTCTCCTGGAGGTCGTGGATGACAGCGCCGGTGGGGGAGGTCACCAGCGCCACCACTCGGGGCAGGAAGGGGAGGCGCCCCATGCGCCCGGCGGCGAATGCG
>JBBSHA010000054.1:0-9810 GCA_038253595.1 Candidatus Dormibacterales bacterium | reverse complement strand
TGGCCCTCGACCAGGCCGGGGGCGATCAACCCGCCCTCCAGCTCCACCACCTCGGTCGCCCCGCCGGCCCGCTCCCGGACCTCGGCGTCAGGACCCACGTGGGCGACCCGCCCGGCGGCCACCGCCAGTCCCCAGCCGGGCAGCAGCTCGTCGGTGAACACGTTGACCAGTGACCCTCCCGCCAGCACCAGGTCCGCCGCCTCGCGGCCCTGGGCGACGGATGCGAGCCGGCGCCGGGTGGCGGCATCAGGGTGCAGGGCAATGCTCATGCCACGCCCCAAGTTAGCTGGAAGCTTCGCCGCCCCGACGCCGCCCCGAGCCCCGGCTTAGACTTTCGACGACATGGATTTCGCGTTTTCCGAGGACCAGGAGATGCTCCGCGCGGGAACCCGCGATTTTCTCGCCAAGGAGTGCCCGCCGGCCTACGTGCGCAGGATGCTGGAGGCCCCCGACGCGTGGGACGAGGCGATGTGGAAGCGGATCTCGGAGCTGGGCTGGACTGCCCTCGGCATCCCCGAGCAGTACGGTGGGGTGGGCGGCTTCCTGGACCTCACCGTGGTGCTCGAGGAGGCGGGCCGGCACCTGCTGCCGGGACCGTTCTTCGCCACCATGGGCCTAGCGGTGCCAGCCCTGCTGGAGGCCGGCAGCGAGGCCCAGAGGAAGGAGATTCTGAGCGCGATCGCCGAGGGCCGGGCCCGGGCGACCGTGGCGGTGACCGAGCCCGGCGGCCGCTGGGACGCCGAGGGGATCACGCTCCAGGCGGTGAGAAGCGGCGAGGACTGGAAGCTGGACGGGGTCAAGCTCTTCGTCCCCGATGCCGGCGTCGCTGACCACATCGTGGTGGCGGCTCGCACCCGAGGCGCCGGCGAGGAGGGGGTCACGCTGTTCCTGATCCCGCGCCAGGCGCCCGGGCTCACCGTCACCGAGATGCAGACGCTGGACATGACACGGCGTTGGTACGAGGTGCGCCTGGAGGGCGTGACCGCCGGCGCGGACGCCGTGATGGGCGCGCCCGACCAGGGCTGGCCGGCGCTCAAGCGGGCCCTCGATTGGGGCGCGGCGGCCATATGCGCGGAGATGGTGGGGGGCGCCCAGCACATCCTCGAGACGTCGGTCGAGTACGCCAAGTCCCGCCAGCAGTTCGGCAAGCCGATCGGCATCTACCAGGCCGTCTCCCACCGGCTTGCCGACATGCTGCTCGAAACCGAGAGCGCGAGGTCGGCCACCTACTACGCGGCCTGGGCGGTGGACGCGGACGCCCCCGACCGGGCGCTGGCCGCCTCCATGGCCAAGGCGTACGTGTCCGACGCCTACCGGCGCTCGGCGGGCGGTGGTATCCAGGTGCACGGCGGCATCGGCTTCACCTGGGAGCACGACATGCACCTCTACTTCAAGCGGGCCAAGGCCTCCGAGGTGACCCTCGGTGACGCGACCTACCACCGCGAGCTGGTGGCCGAGGCGCTCGACCTGTAGGGTGGCCTGCCGCCCGACAGGTTGGGGCGGGGAGAGGCGGTCATCGAGGATTGGCAGTGACTGAACGCGGTGCCGCGCCGGCCCGCCACCTGAACAGGGATGGCGTGATCGAGGTTCGAGACCTGGTCAAGCGCTACCGGAAGGCGGACCGCAACGCCGTCGACGGGGTCTCGTTCGGGGTTCGGGCGGGCGAGTTCTTCACGCTGCTCGGCCCCAACGGCGCCGGCAAGACGACCACCATCTCGATCCTCACCACCACGCTCACCCCCACCGCGGGCACGGTGCTGATCGGGGGCTGCGACGCCGTGGCGGACCCGGCCGGCGTGCGCCGGCAGGTCGGCATCATCTTTCAGAAGCCGAGCCTCGACCTCAATCTCTCGGGCGAGGAGAACGTGCGCTTCCACGCCATGCTCTACGGCCTCCACCCCTACCGGCCCCTCTTTCGGATGATGCCCCGGGCGTACCGGGAGCAGGTCGGCGCGCTGGCCGCGGTGCTCGGGCTGGAGCGGGAGATCTTCAAGCCGGTGAAGACGCTCTCGGGCGGGATGAAGCGCAAGCTGGAGATCATCCGCGGCCTGATGCACCGGCCCCGGGTGCTCTTCCTGGACGAACCCACGGCCGGGCTCGACGCGGCCAGCCGGCGCAACCTTTGGGACTACCTACGCGAGGTCCGGACCCGCGATGACACCACCATCGTCCTGACCACCCACTATCTGGAGGAGGCCGAGGAGGCCGATCGCATCTGCATCCTGGACCAGGGCCGGGTGGCTTCCCTGGGCAGCCCGGGGAACATCAAGGCCCACCTGCTCGACGAGGAGTACCTGGTCCTGGACGCGGCGGATCGGGTCGCACTCCGCCGCGAGCTCTCGGCCCAGGGGCTGACCCTGACCGGGGAAGCACCGTTCCGGGTCTCGCTGACAGGGCGCTCCGCCCAGCAGGTGATCCAGGCGCTGCGGACGCCGCTCACGGTGCTCCGGACGCACTCGCCGACGCTGGAGGACGCCTACCTGCGGATCGTCGGGACGGCGATGGAGTGAGCCAGCTCACCCCGATCCTGACGATCGCCTCGCGCGACATCCTCAAGCTCTTCCGGGATCGCACCCGGGTGGTCTTCTCACTAGTCTTCCCGTTCATCTTCATCGGCCTGATGGGGGGCACCCTGCAGGGCAACCTGGGCCGCGCGGCCGGGTTCAACTTCGTCGGCTTCATCTTCAGCGGGGTGCTCGGGCTCACCCTCTTCCAGAGCGCAGCCCAGGGGCTGATCTCGCTGATCGAGGACCGCGAGCAGGACTTCAGCCAGGAGATGTTCGTGTCCCCGGTGTCGCGCTACTCGATCGTCCTCGGCAAGATCGCCGGCGAGACGGGGGTCGCCTTCTTCGGCGGCATCCCCACCATCGCCCTGGCCCTGGTGCTCCGGGTCCCGCTCTCCCCCCTCCAGGTCCTGCTGCTGCTGCCGGCGGCGCTCCTGGCCGCGCTCCTGGGCGGATCGTTCGGGGTGGCCGCCATGTCCCTGCTCAACAACCAGCGGGCCGCCCAGCAGATCTTCCCGTTCCTGCTCTTCCCCCAGTTCTTCCTGGCCGGCATCTTCAACCCGATCAAGGTGCTGCCCTGGTACCTGGCGCCGTTCTCACTGATCTCACCGATGCGCTATGCCGTGGACCTGATCCGGGACGTCGTTTACGTGGGCAGGCCCGAGGCGAACAAGGTGGTGCTGTTCGGGCCGGCGCTGAACCTGGGCGTCATGGCGGTGATGTTCGCCGGCTTCCTGACGCTGGGCACCGCCCTCTTCGTCCGCCAGTAAACCAACCGCTGATTGAAACGAGAGGGAGCGGGCGCTCCGAACGCCCGCTCCCGAACTGCCGAACGACTGTTTGACCGCCGCCGACCGTCAGAGATGGACCGCGCAGCCTCCCTGGCCGCCGTTGGCGGCGTTGCTCCAGAGCGGCTGGACGGCATAGTACTGACTGCCCAGGTTGATGTTCTGGAGGTCCTTGTAGGCGCACTTGTCGCCGTTCACGCTCGTCTGGGCATCGTTCCACCCGTCCTGGGTGCCGTTGTAGTTGTCGGGGTCGGTCACCGCCTCCTCGAGCTCGTGGCTCCCGGCGATGCTGTAGCTGTCGATGTAGCCGTGCCCGAAGGCGTCGTTGGTCTTGTTGACCGAGTTGCCGCCACATCCCGCGCCCCGCTCGGGGGTGTAGAGCATGAAGGCGTAGACGCCGGCCCAGGGACTGCCGCCGACGCCGCCCATGAAGCCGTTGACGTAGCGCTCGGCGCTGGCCTGGGTGTAGGTCTGGCCGCCGGCCGTGACCGAGAAGCCGCTCTGCCACTGCGGACCCCAGTAGATGACGTAGACCGCCGGCACCGTCTCCACGGCGCCGCTGTGGTAGATGAGCTGGTCGGGGTTGGTCTTGGCGTCGGAGTTGTAGTGGCCGTTCTGCCACAGGATGTGTGCCGAACCGACGCTGGTGGGAAGCCCATCGCCGGCGGACGCCAGGGCCGGCGTCAGCCCCAGAACGCCCCCCGCCGTCGCCAGCGCGAGGGCGACACGGACCCTTGCCGAGATTCTGAAATGCAAGCCTCAGCGACCTCCTGGCGGCCCGAGCCCGGCCAACCGGGCAGTCCCCAGGAGTCGCCGGGCCGCGTGTTGATGAGATCAAGTGTTAAAGAATGCGACTCACTCTTTGCAATCCCGCAACGGCGCCGGTGTGGTCTCAGCCGCCCCGGGCGTACGTCAGCGTGTGGTGGGTGAGCAACCTTCCGGCCTGATTCCGGCACTCCGCGACGCCGAAGATCAGCCGGCGGCCGAACTTCAGGACCCGCGCCGTGCAGACCAGGTCCTCCTGCCGGGCCGGAGCCAGGAACGCGGTCTCCAGGTTGCTGGTGGTGGACGCGTCATCCAGGCCGAGCCGGGTCTTGACCGCCAGCCAGAAGGCGACGTCGGCGGCGTTCATGTAGACCTGCCCGCTGACGATGCCCCCGGGGCGCTCGAACTCGGGCCGGAACGGCACCCGGATCACCGCCCCGCCGTCCGCCAGGGCCTCCACCCGGAACCCCATGGCGCTGGTGAACCGGTGGGCGTCGAGGATGGCCTGGACCTGGGTGGCCGTGACCTGGAGGTTGCTCATCCCAGCAGCAGCAGCCCGACCACCACCAGGCCGAACCCGGCGCAGCAGGGCAGGACCAGGGTCCGGTAGAGAGAGAAGTAGCCGGCCCAGGCCGCTCGCATCCGGTCCAGCCGGCGGCCGGCGCCGAAGAGCAGGGCCGAGTAGATGGGCAGCGAGGCCGCGGTGTTGAGGGTGAGCGCCAGCAGGGCCACCCCGCCCCCCAGGCCAAGCCAGCCGGCCAGGGGCGCGGCCGGTCCGAAGCCGGCCTGGACACCCCAGAGGCCGGCCGCGGCCGCCAGCAGGAACAGTTCGGGCAGGCCGAGGAGGAAGAAGGCGGCAAAGCTGATCCCCAGCAGCAGCACCGCCAGAGCCAGCGCCCCGGTCACGCCGGCCATCGCGGCAGCGGCCAAGTTGACGCCGGTGAGGTGGGGCGACACCGCCGCCGCCGCCGAGCCCGCCAGCGCAGCCTGGCCCTGCAGCTCCGCCCACGAGTGGGCGCCCCGGACCCGGCTGAAGGCCAGGCCGGCCACCGCCGGCACCCCGGCCAGGGCCAGGCCGAGCGCCAGCGGCCGGAGGTGGCGGCGCACCTCCCCCAGAAGCGGACGCCCGCGCTCGCGGCGGCGGGAGCGGCTGAGCCCGGTCTCCAGCAGGCGCTCGCGGTCGAAGGAGGCGCCGGTGATGGCGGTCAGCGTGATGCAGGCGGCGAGCGGGATCAGCAGGCTGGGGACCGCCAGCGGCGAGCCGAACACGAACAGGGCCAGCGGCAGGTCGGCGACCGCCGCCGACACCGGGGAGAGCAGGAAGGACCAGGCACCCCCGGCCGCGCCCTCGCGCGGAAAGAGCATGAAGCCGAGCATCCGCCCCATCGCCGCCCAGTACGCGGTCAGTCCGGCCACCAGCGCGAACACCGGAAGCAGGGGCCACGGGGCGGGCCGCCCGAACAGCGCCAGCAGGAGCAGCCCGGCGGCGCTCCAGAAGGACACCCAGGCGACGCTGACCACCGCCCCCGGCAGCACCTCCATCCAGATCAGCGAGGGGTCGTCGAGCGGCACGTAGAGCAGCACCTCCAGCGACTGCTGGGCCTTCTCCCACCAGATCCCGATCGAGCTCTTGATCGATTCCAGCAGGGCGAACGACATGAAGAACAGCGGCAGCAGAAGGCCCGCCGAGAGGTTGCCGCCGAGGCGCCCAGCGACGCCACTGAGGCCGGCCGGCGCGCTCCCCAGCAGCGACGAGCCCGCCACCAGGAGGAGCACGAACGCGTTCAGGTAGCCGACCCACGAGAGGTCGCCCCGCCGCCACCAGGAGCCGACATAGAAGGCCAGCAGGTGGCGGACACGGGCCGGCTGGGCCGCCAGCGAGGCCGCCATCCGCGACGGCCGCAAGCCGGTCCCCGGGGAGGGTGCGGGGAGGGGCGCGGCCACCGCCGCGGTCGGGGGCTCTGCCTCCGGGTCCGCCACCGTCGCCAGGTACACTGATTCCAGGCTCCGCGGTGCCTCCTCGAGCCGGAAGTAGGGTCGGCCCTCGGCGGCCAGCGTGGCCTGCAGGCCGGCCGCGTGGCGGGCCAGGTCGGCGTCGTCCCAGCGCTCGCCGGCCTCGTACTCGAGCGTCTCGCCCCCCGCCAGGTGGGCGATGAAGCGGCGCCCGCCGAGCCGGCGCTGGCGCAGCTCAGAGGGCGTTCCCGATTCGGCGATCAGGCCCCGGTGCATGATCGCCACCCGGTCGGCCATCAGCTCGGCCTCCCCCAGGATGTGGGTGGTGACGATCAGCGCCGCGCCCCGCGCCCGCTGCTCGGCCAGGTAGGCCCGCATCTCGGCGGCGGCGACCGGGTCGAGGCCCGCCGTGGGCTCGTCACAGAAGATCCAGTCCGGCTGGTGCAGCGTGGCCCGGATCAGCGCCACCCGCTGGGCCATGCCCCGCGAGTACGTGTGCAGCAGCTGGTCCCGGTGAGGTCCCAGTTCGAACCGGTCCAGCAGCCCCGCGATCCGCTCGTGGCGCTCGCCGTCCCCCACCCCGTACATCCGGCCGAAGTGGTCCAGGTACTCCGGGGCGGTGCAGCGGCCGTAGAGGCGGGGCTGGTCGGACACCACGCCCAGACGCCGGCGCACGGCGTCCACGTCGCCCGGCAGGGTGAGCTTGCCGAACCGTATCGAGCCGGCGTCCGGATGCAGGATGCCGCCCAGGCAGCGCAGCGTGGTCGACTTGCCGGCGCCGTTCTGCCCGAGCAGCACCAGCAGCTCGCCGCCCTCGACCGCCAGGTCGACGCCGCGCACGGCGGCCACCTCGCCGAAGGACTTGTGGAGTCCTGCAAGGCGGATCACGGCGGGCGGCGGGGGCCGGCCTCGGCAGCGCCTAGCAACAGTCGCTCACAGCCGCTCGAAGCGGTCCACGTCGAGCACGAACACGGTCGCGCCCCCGACCTGGACCTCGACCGGGTAGGGCATGAACATCTCCCCCGGCTCGACCATCGGCGGCATCGGGGTGAGGTAGCGGTTGCGCTCCCGGCAGTTGTCGCGGATCAGCTGCACGACCTGCTCGACGCGGTCGTCGTCCACGCCCACCAGGAGGGTGGCGTTGCCCTGCTGGAGGAAGCCGCCACTGGACGCCAGCCGGGTGACGCTGATCCCGGCCGAGCTGAGGGCGTGCACCGACTGGCCGGCGTCCTCGCCCTGCACGATCGCCACCACCAGCTTCATCGCGCCACCGCGAGCAGGGGTTCGAGGGACGCCATGACCTGCTCGTGGACCGCCGCCGGCGGCTGGGTGGCGTCGATCCGGGTGATCCGAGCGCCGGCCACGGCCGCCCTCTGCTCGTAGCCCGCCACCACCGCGCGGTGAAAGTCCAGGCCCTCCGACTCCAGGCGATCGGCCGGCCGGGCGCCGCGCAGGCGGGCCAGCCCGACCTCGGCCGGCAGGCTGAGCAGGATGGTGCGGTCCGGGTTGGGAAAGCTCGCCGGCCAACCCGCCACGATGCCCCGGGCCAGGCCCTGGTAGACCAGCGTGGAATCGTGGTAGCGGTCGGCGATCACCATCCGCCCGGCCGCCAGCGCGGGCCGGATCACCTCCTCGATCAGCTCCGCCCGGGCGGCCATGAACAGGTACATCTCGGCCTCCGCGGCCATTCCCGGGCCATGCAGCACCAGCTCGCGGATGCGCTCGCCCAGCTCGGTCCCCCCCGGCTCGCGGGTGATCACGGGATCGCGCTCGGCGAGCCGGCGCCGGAGCAGGTCGATCTGGGTGGTCTTGCCGGCGCCCTCGGGACCCTCGAAGCTGACGAACAGACCGCTCACTCGACGTCCGGAGCCGGCAGGATGCGGAGCCGCCGCTGCGGTTCCTTGCCGGTGCTCCGCGCCGTCAGCTCGTTCTCCGTCACCAGCTGGTGCTGGAGCCGGCGCACGTAGGCGTTCTGGGGCGCGACCTCCATGGCCTGGAGTGTGGACTTGACCTTGCGGATGGCGTCCATCGCCTCGTGGAGCGCCTTCTGGGTGGCTGCGGTGGGCCGCTCCGCTCCGAAGACGCGGGTCAGGGCCTCCTTGACCTGGGTCACCGAGTTGCTCTTCAGGATGTGGATCGGCACCCCCCCGCTCTCGGCCTGGCGCAGGCTGTCGGGGCGCCGCCGGTAGTAGTTCTTCAGCGTCACCACCATGTCCGCCCCGTCCAGGTTGCCGAGCACCCGGACCGGGAGGTCCAGGTCGCGGATCGACTGCTCGAGGTAGGTCCGGCTGATCCCGTAGGGGAAGATCGCCCGGGGCTTGGCCTGGGCCGCGCCGGCCGGTCCCGCCGGCGCCGGCCGGGCGTCGCCCTCGAGGTTGGAGATGACCCGCCCCTCCCGCGTGCGCATCCGGATCCGGGGGGTCGGCACCGGCCCCCGCAGGGCCTCGTCGACGATGTCCGCCAGCGGCTGGTGGATGGCGACCCGGTCGCGATCCTGGATCTCGATCAGCACGTCGAAGGTGGGCGGCGACTTGCGCTCCAGCACCGACTTCTGGGTCCCTCGCCGGCGCGCCTCCTCGTCGGACAGGGTCACGGTCTGGATGCCTCCCAGCAGATCGTTGAGGGTGGGGTTGACGAGCAGGTTCTCCAGGGTCTGGCCGTGGGCGGTGGCGATCAGCTGCACCCCCCGCTCGGCGATGGTGCGGGCGGCCGAGGCCTCCAGCTCGGTGCCGATCTCGTCGATCACGATCACCTCCGGCATGTGGTTCTCCACCGCCTCGATCATCACCGCGTGCTGCTGTAGGGGCGTCGGCACCTGCATCCGGCGGGCCCGGCCAATGCCGGGGTGGGGGATGTCGCCGTCACCACCGATCTCGTTGGAGGTGTCCACGATCACCACCCGCTTCCTCTGCTCGTCGGCAAGCAGGCGCGCGCTCTCCCGGAGCATCGTCGTCTTGCCGATGCCGGGGCGGCCGAGCAGGAGCACCGATTGCCCGCTCTCCACGATGTCCCGGAAGATCTCAGCGGTGCCGGTGACCGCCCGGCCCACGCGGCAGGTGAGGCCGACGATGCGGCCGGAGCGGTTGCGGATGGCCGAGACCCGGTGCAGCGTGCGTTCGATGCCGGCCCGGTTGTCGCCTCCGAACTGGTCCAGGTGCTCGGCCACGTAGTCGAGGTCGGATTCGGTGACGGCGACGGTGCTGAGCAGGACCTCCTTGCCGGGCACCCGGGCCTCGGGTTCGCGGCCGAGGTCGAGCACAATCTCCAGCAGCCGGGCCGGGTCGGTGCGCTCGTGCAGGGCGCGGTAGAGGTGGGGGGGCAGGGCCTGGGCCAGCAGCTCCAGCTCGGGGCTCCAGCCGTGCTGGGTCAGCTCCACGGTCGGCGCCTACCCAAATGACGGGACCAGCCGCTTCTCCGGAACCGGCTCCCGGACCGTCAGCTCCCGGACGAGCAGGCCCTGGGTGAGCAGGATGCTGAAACCGCGCCCTCGAAGGGCGTCGATCATCTGCGCATCATAGTGGCGAAGGCTCACCCAGGCCGGCTGGCCGCCGGCCTCGGCGATGGCGTGGTCGGCCAGCTCCTCGGCGAGACCGGCCTCGGGCAGGGCCATGAAGGAGAGCGTGTAGGGCTTGGCCTGACCGCCCTTCTGGACCCGGCACCAGCCGACGATCTCGACCCGGTCGACCACCTCCTGCTGGCCGGGGACCGCCCTCAGCGCCTTCCAGTCCCGGTACGTGGGCGCCTCCAACTGAACCACGCCCATCGGGGTCACCTTGCGGTAGAGGTGGTAGAGCAGGCGG
>JBBSHA010000053.1:0-9815 GCA_038253595.1 Candidatus Dormibacterales bacterium | reverse complement strand
GTACCGCGATCGTCACCGGGGCATCCAGGGGGTTGGGGCGAGCACTCGCGCGCGGCCTGGCCCGGCGCGGCTGGTCGCTGGTCATCGACGCCCGCGAGGCCCAGGCCCTGGAGGAGGCTCGCCGGGAGATCTGGGACCTGCTGCCGCCGGGCGCCCACCTGGTGGCGGTGCCCGGCGATATCACCGACCCTGAGCACATCCGCGCCCTGGCGGGTGCGGCCTACGCGCTCGGCGGCCTTGACCTGGTCGTGAGCAGCGCCGGTATTCTCGGCCCCAGCCCGCTGCCACCGCTATCGGAGTTCCCCCTGCAGGCGCTGCGCGAACTCTTCGAAGTCTACCCAATCGCCGGCCTGGGCCTGGTCCAGGCGACGATCGAGATGCTGCGGGCGGCCACCGACGGCGGTCGCGTCGCCCTGATCAGCTCCGACGCGGCGGTCGAGGCTTACCCCGGCTGGGGCGGCTACGGCGCCGCCAAGGCGGCGGTCGACCAGCTGGCGGCGGTTCTGGCCGCCGAAGAGCCCGGCCTGCAGGTGTGGGCCATCGACCCTGGCGACCTCAGGACCGCCATGCACCAGGCTGCTTATCCCGGCGTGGACATCTCCGATCGGCCCGAACCGGACTCGGTGGTTCCCCACCTCATTCAGCTGTTCGAGTCCCGTCGGCCCAGCGGCCGGATTCGAATCGCCGACCTGACGGGAACCGCAGGCCGGTGAGTCTGGCCAGCCCCTCCCCGGCGCTGGATTTTGCGCTGCCCGCACAGCGGCAGGCGAACGCCCCGCCTGAGGAGCGGGGCCACGGGCGCGACGACGTTCGCCTCATGGTCTCCTTCCGGGCCTCAGGCCGCATCGAGCACCGGGCCTTCTCCGAGCTGCCGGCGGTCCTGCGCGCCGGCGACCTGCTGGTTGTCAACCGTTCGGCCACGCTCAACGCCGCCCTCGACGGCACGCTCGACGGGCGGCCGGCCGTGGTTCACCTGTCCCGGCGCCTGGGTGCCGGCCGCTGGATCGTGGAGATCCGCCACCTGGCCGGGGATGGGATGGGAACGCAGCCCTGGTTGGACGCGGTGGCCGGGACCTTGATCCATCTGCCCGGCGGCGGGTCGGGCCGCCTGCTCGAGCCCGCTCCGCCGGCCGGACTGCCCGAAGCAGTCCGGCTGTGGCAGGCCGACCTGCAGCTGCCAGGCGCCGCGCTCCAGTACCTGGGCACGTGGGGCCGGCCCATCGTCTACGGCCATATCGCTGTCAAGCGCCCGCTGGCGGCGTACCAATCGATCTTTGCGTGCGATCCCGGCAGCGCCGAGATGCCCTCGGCGGCCCGTCCCTTCACGACCGACCTGGTCAGGCACCTGATCGTCGCCGGGGTCGACCTGGCACCCGTGCTTCTGCACTGCGGGGTCTCATCCCTGGAATCGCATGAGCCGCTCCAGGCCGAGCCTTTCGAGATCCCTCCCGAGACCGCTCAGCGGGTCAACGCCGTGCGCCGGCTCGGCGGCCGCGTGATCGCGGTGGGGACGACGGTGGTCAGGGCCCTTGAGAGTGCCGCCGCACGCCCCGGTCTGGTGCTTCCCGCCCGCGGTGTCACCGACCTCGTGATCGGAGCCGGCTACTCGCCGCGGATCGTCAGCGGCGTTCTGACCGGCTGGCACGAACCGCGCACCTCGCACCTGGCCATGCTGGAAGCCATCGCCGGCGCCGATGTGCTGGCGGCCGCATATCGCCAAGCTCTGGACCGCGCCTACCTGTGGCACGAGTTCGGCGACAGCCACCTGATCCTGCCTTGACCGGCCGGCGCTGCCCCCCAGAGCCGGTCGAGCTGGCACCCAGCGAGACGGCGGGAACCACGGTCGGCCTGAATGCGTTGGGTGCGGGCCGGGGGGCGGTGCTCGGTGCCATCAAGCAAGCGGGCGAGGCGTCGGCCCTGCAGATAGCAAGCGCGATCGGCGTAACTGTGGGCGCCGCCCGGCAGCACCTGGCAGCGCTCGAGGACGAGGGACTGGTGGCTCATCGGGACGAGCGGCCCGGCCCCGGCCGGCCGCGGCGTCGCTACTGCCTGGCCCCGGCTGCCGAAGCACTGTGGCCCAAACGCTACGGCCAGCTCGCCAACCAGCTGCTCGGCTTCGTGCAGCAGGACAGCCCGGAGCTGGTGGAGCGCGTTTTCGAGCGCCGTGGCGGTGACCGGCTACAACGGGCGCGCGGCCGCCTCGACGGTCTCTCATTTGCAAACCGGGTCCAGGAGCTGACACGGATCCTGGACGAGGACGGGTACCTGGCCGAGTGCGAGCTCGCCGGGGATGGCTCCTGGCTGGTCGTCGAACACAACTGCGCCATCCTCGACGTCGCCGTCCGCTACGGGGCGGCGTGTACGAGCGAGCTGGCCTTCCTGCGGGCGGCGATGCCGGACGCCGCCATCGAGCGCACCAAGCACAAGATGGCGGGCGACTTCGTGTGCGCGTACCGGGTGCGCCCGGTTCCGCCGCCGGCCCGCTACCCGGTCCGCAGCAGCGCGTAGGCGGCGACCACCGCCAGCGTGTTCTGGGTCACGTGCATCAGCAGCGTGTTGAGGGTGGAGCCGGTCCGTACCCGCACGTAGCCCGCCGCCAGCCCGAACAGGAGCAGGGCCGGGAAGGTGGCCGGGAGCACGTGGGCAGCGGCGAAGAGGCTGCCGCTGATCGCCACCGCGGCCCAGGCCGGGAGCCGCGAGCGCAGCCATCCCAGCAGGGCGCCCCGGAACAGCAGTTCCTCGCAGAACGGGCCCAGCAGGCACACCGTGGCCACAATCAGGCCGAGGTAGAGGGGGTCGCCCGACAGGCGCAGGGCCCGGGCGGCGACATCGGGAGGCGGCCCCAGCAGCGGCCGGAGCGCCACGGTGAGAAGCCCCCCGGCCACCAGCGCCCCCAGCCAGAGCAGGAGCGCGCCGCCGGCGTCCGCCCAGGAGGTGAAGCGAAAGCCGAGCCGGTCCCGGAATCCGCGCGGCCCGCCGAAGACCAGGGCCAGGGCGACCAGGAGGGCCAGGTAGGCCCCGGCCAGCAGCAGCCCGTTCAGGACCGGACGGTGGCTGCGGCTCCAGCCCGGGGCCAGCACCCGGGCGAGCACGAGCAGCGCGCCCACGACGGCGCCCGCGAGCGCCGCCCACAGGCACAGGGCCGCGAGCAGGCGCCGGCCGCTCACGGGCGCCTGCTCCACCCTCTTATATTGGTCAACCTTGGGGGCCGGCATCTTGGGACTCGCCTTCGTCGCGGTTTCGGTCGGCCTCAGCAACTTCGCCGGGGCGATCGGGATCGGCGTCTCAGGGGTCGACGGCCGAACTCGCTTTCGCGTGGGCATCGCATTCGGCCTCTTCGAAGCGCTGATGCCGGTGGTCGGCCTCCTGCTCGGCCAGGCGATCGCGGGCCCGCTGGGCGGCATCGGGCGCTACGCGGGGGCGGTGCTGCTGGTGGGAACCGGCGGGTACACGATCATCCAGGCCCGGCGCAACCGGCGCCGGGAGGCGTCCGGCGGCGGCCTCGACTTCCGCGCGCTGGTGATCACGGCGGTGGCCCTCAGCCTCGACAACCTGGTCGTCGGGTTCGCCCTCGGCGTCTACCGGGTCAACCTGCTGCTGGCCGCCCTCCTGATCGGCGGGGTCAGCGTCGCCATGTCGCTGGCCGGCCTGGAACTGGGCAGCCGGCTCGGGAGCCGGGTGGAGGAGTGGAGCGAGGAGCTCGGGGGCGGCGTCCTGATCCTGGTCGGCATCGCGCTCGGCAGCGGGCTCCTCAAATAGGATTGGTGCTGAGTGCCGATGCTCCCCAGCCTGGAAAGCGTGGCGGTCGCGGCGCAGGAGCGCGTGGCCACCGTGACCCTGAACCGGCCCGAGCAGCGCAACCCGCTCTCGTCGGCCATGCTGGGCGACCTCCGGACGGCGCTGGCGTGGTGCCGGGACGAGCCCGAGGTCCGGGTCGTGGTGCTGACCGGGGCCGGCGACCGCGCCTTCTGCGCCGGCGCCGACCTGGCCGGCTTCGACGCCGATGTGCCGGAGTTGGAGCAGCACCACGACCGCCACCAGTTCGTGGACCTGTTCGTGCTCACGCAGGAACTGGGCAAGCCGCTGCTCGGGCGCATCAACGGCCACGCTCTGGCCGGAGGGTTCGGGCTGGCCTGCGCCTGCGACCTGCTGCTCGCCGTCGAGACGGCGTCGTTCGCCACGCCGGAGATCAACGTCGGCGTCTGGCCGGCCATGATCCAGGCCGTCATCGCCCGCAACCTGCCCCGCAAGCTGGTGCTGGAGATGATCCTGCTGGGCGACCGCTGGACGGCCGCCCAGATGCGGGACGCGGGCCTGGTCAGCCGGGTGCTGGCGACGCTGCCCGAACTGGACGCCGCCACCGCGGAGATGGCGGCCCGGCTGGCCACAAAGTCGCCGTCCAGCCTGCGCATCGGCCGCGACTCCTTCTACCGCCAGCAGGACATGGAGTTCCGGGCCGCGCTCGAATACCTGCAGTCGCAGCTCAGCCTGGTCGCGCTCTCCGAGGACGCCCGGGAGGGCGTGCGCGCCTTCTTCGAGAAGCGCGAGCCCGTGTTCAGGGGGCGCTGAGGGGTGGGTGACCAGCTCGACCGCCACCGCCGGCTGCGGGAGGCGGCGCTCCGGGGCGGCGAGCGCTACCTGCCCAGGCTGCGCGAGCAGAACAAGCTCACCGTGCGCGAGCGCCTGGACCTGCTCCTCGATGAGGGCTCGTTCATCGAGGACGGCCTCTTCGCCAACGTCCTCGCCGAGGGCCTGCCCGCGGACGGGGTGGTGACCGGGCTGGGCGCCATCGGCGGCCGCCGGGTGGCCGTCATGGCCAATGATCCGACCGTGAAGGCCGGCTCGTGGGGCGCCCGGACGGTGGAGAAGATCATCCGCATCCAGGAGACCGCCGGCCGCCTGCTGCTCCCCCTCTTCTACCTGGTGGATTCGGCCGGGGCCCGGATCACCGACCAGCTCGACATGTTCCCCGGCCGCCGCCATGCCGGCCGGATCTTCTACAACGAGGTCCGGCTGTCCGGACGGGTGCCCCAGGTCTGCCTGCTGTTCGGGCCCTCGGCGGCCGGGGGCGCCTATATTCCCGCCTTCTGCGACGTGGTGATCATGGTCGAGGGCAACGCCTCCATGTATCTGGGATCGCCCCGGATGGTCGAGGTGGTGATCGGCGAGAAGGTGAGCTTGGAGGAGCTGGGCGGGGCCCGGATGCACTGCACCGAGAGCGGCTGCGGCGACTTCCTGGTGGCTGACGACGCCGCCGCCATCGAGGTCGCCCGCACCCACTTCTCGTACCTGCCCGGCAGTCACCGCCAGTCCCCGCCCGAGAGCGAGCCCCGCCCACCTCGCCCCGGCGCCCGGCCGATCGCGGAGCTGGTGCCGGCGGAGGCCAACCGGGGCTACGACATGCGCAAGGTTCTCGAGGCCCTGGTCGACGAGGGCTCCTGGTTCGAGCTCAAGAAGCTCTTCGCCAGGGAACTGCTGACCGGGTTCGGCCGCCTCGGCGGTGCCGTGGTAGGGATCCTCGCCAACCAGCCGATGCAGAAGGGTGGCGTCCTCTTCGGGGACAGCGCCGACAAGGCCGCCCGCTTCATCTGGCTGTGCGACGCCTTCAACATCCCGCTCCTCTTCCTGGCCGACGTGCCCGGCTTCATGATCGGCACCGACGTCGAGCGCCGGGGCATCATCCGGCACGGCGCCAAGATGATCACGGCGGTTTCCGAGGCCGGCGTGCCCAAGATCTCGGTCATCGTGCGCAAGGCCTACGGGGCCGGCCTCTACGCCATGGCGGGGCCGGCCTACGAGACCGACTGCGTGATCGCCCTGCCCTCGGCCCAGATCGCGGTGATGGGTCCCGAGCCGGCCGTCAACGCGGTCTTCTATAACCAGCTCGCCGGGCTGCCCGAGGCGGAGCGCGCGGAGCGGCGGCGCCACCTCGAGGACGAGTACCGGGAGGACGTCGACCTCTACAAGCTGGCCGCCAACCTGGTGGTGGACGACGTGGTGGAACCGGAGGCCCTGCGCGAGCAGCTGATCGCCCGCTTCGCCGCCTACCGCTCACGCCGGGAGCCGGCCCTCGAGCGCAAGCACGGGGTACCGCCGGTCTGAGCGGCCGCCGGGCCGGGCCTCAGCCCAGACGCTCGGCCAGGTAGCGGATCGCCAGCGGGTAGCGGTACTCGATGGCGCCGTGGCCGGCGTCGAAGAGCTCGAAGTGGACGTCCCGGACGCCGTGCCCGGCCAGCTCGTGGTGGAAGGCCTCGGCGCCCAGGTCCAGGTGGTACTCGTCGTGGGTGCCGGCGTCAATGTAGACGGCCCGCAGCGAGCGCAGGGCGTCGGCGTGGCGGCCCACCATGCGCACCGGGTCCCAGCGCAGCCAGCGCTCCCACACCTCGGGCCGCAGCCGACCGCTGCCGATATCGAAGGGGATCGTCACCGAGGCGTCGGCCTCGGCCGAATAGCAGGCGGCCATCGCGTACTGGTTGACCAGCTCCGCGTCGCCCGGGCGGCTCATGGCCGGGCGGGCTCGGAAGTCGGCCCAGAAGTGCTGGTAGGAGCCGTGATAGCGGTCGCGCAGGGCGCGCGCGCAGACCCCGAACTCGGGCTGGTAGCAGACCTCGAAGAGGGCGTCACCGGCGTGGCTGGCGAATCCCCCGAACAGGTCCGGCCGCAGCATCGGCGTCACCATCGCCCCGTAGCCGCCGCTGGACTTGCCGGCGATCCCCCGGTGCTCGCGCGCCGCCAGCGTCCGGTAGCGGCCGTCGACCCACGGCACCACCTCGGTGCAGAGGTGGGTGTGGTAGCGGCCGGTGCCCGGGGAATCGAGGAACTGGCTGCCGCCGTAGGACGTCCAGCAGTCGACGAAGACGACGATGCAGGGGGGCGCGCCGGTCCGGAACAGCTCGTCCACCAGCTCCGGCACGTTGGCCCGGAACGCGGCCCGGTTGCGCCACATGTCGAGCTGGCCGGTCATGCCTTGAATCAGGTAGACGGTCGGGTAGCGGCGCTCCGGCTCGCTGTCGTAACCGGGGGGCACGTAGACCCACAGCGGCCGCTGCCAGGGATCGCCGAGCGGGTTGTCGCTGAGGACTGTGCTGGTGACCACACCCTCCTCGAGGCGGCCCGCCATCTCCCGCGCCCAGGGCCTCAACGGAGCGCCGCCACCAGTGCGTCGCCGACCTCGGCCGTCGAGGAGCCACCCCCGAGATCGCCGGTGCGGACCCGGCCCTCGGCGCAGACCGCGTCGATCGCCCGCTCGATGCGCTCGGCCGCCTCCGGGTGGCCCAGGTGACGGACCATCAGGGCCGCCGACCAGACCGCCCCCAGCGGGTTGGCCCGGCCCTGGCCGGCGATGTCCGGCGCCGAGCCGTGCACCGGCTCGAACATCGAGGGACCCCGGCCGCCCAGGCTGAGGTTGGCGCTGGCGGCCAGGCCCATGCTGCCCTGGATCGCCGCGCCCAGGTCGGTCAGGATGTCGGCGAACAGGTTGGAGCCGACCACGACGTCGATGGTCTCCGGCCGCGTCACCATGCGCGCCGCCATCGCGTCCACCAGCACCCTCTCGACGTGGACGTCCGCGAACTCGCGCGCCACCTCCGCCACCACCCGGTCCCAGAGCACGTAGGAGAAGCGGCTGGCGTTGGACTTGGTGACGCTGATCAGGCGGCCCCGCCGCTCCCGGGCCATCTCGAACGCGTAGCGGGCGCAGCGCGCGATCGCCCGCCGGGTGAAGACGGGCACCTCCACCGCCAGCTCGGCCTCCGTCCCCACGTGCACGAAGCCCCCGGTGCCCGAATACTCGCCCTCGGTATTCTCGCGGACGAAGAGCATGTCGATGTCGGCCGGCCCCCGTCCGGCGAGCGGGCTGGTGACGCCGGGCGGCAGCCGCACCGGGCGCAGGTTGACGTACTGCTCGAACGTCTTGCGGATCGGGAGCAGGCATTCCCAGAGGCTGATGTGGTCGGGCACTGTGGGCCAGCCGATGGCGCCCAGGTAGATGGCGTCGAAGCCCGCCAACGTGACCAGCGCGTCCCCCGGCATCATGCGCCCCGTCCGCTGGTGGTGCTCGCAGCTCCACGGCAGCTCCTCGAACTCGAAGTCGAGGCCCAGGGCGCGGATCACCTTGAGGCCCTCAGGCACCACCTCCCGGCCCACCCCGTCGCCCGGGATGACCGCCACCCGCGTGCTCACCTCAGGAAATCTACCGCGACGCTCGCGACCGCCACCCGCGTGCTCACCTCAGGAAATCCACAGCCTCCTCGGTGCCGTCCCAGACCACCGTCGTCCGAGCCGGCTCGGTGCGGGCGACCACCTGGCCCCGGCGCAGCACCAGCCGGCGCCGGGGCACCAGGCGGATGGCGTCAAACTCGCTGGGGGCGTCGAACACGACCAGGTTGGCGGGGGCCCCGAGCCGGACCCCGTAGTCCTCCAGGCCCAGGGCCCGGGCGGGGTGGGAGGTGATCATCTCGACCAGGCTGAGCAGCTCGGCCGCCCCCGACATCTGCCCGTAGTGGGCGAGCATGAAGGCGGCCTGGAGCGGGTCGCCATAGCCGAGCGGGTACCAGGGATCCATCACCGAGTCGTGGCCGATGCAGACGTTGACGCCGGCCGCCATCAGCTCCTTGACCCGGGTGTGGCCGCGGCGGATCGGATAGGAATCGAACCGGCCCTGGAGGACCGAGTTGTCGAGCGGGTTGGTGACCACGTGCATCCCGGCCCGGCGGATGTTGCCGATCAGGCGCTGGGCGTAGGCGTTGTTGTAGGAGTGCATGGCGGTGGTGTGGCTGGCGGTGACCCGGCCCTGGAGGCCGAGGCGCACCGTCTCGGCGGCCATCACCTCGGCGAACCGGGCGTGGTCGTCGTCGGTCTCGTCGCAGTGGATGTCGACCCGAAGCCCGTACTCGGCCGCCAGCTCGAAGGTGAAGCGGACGGACTCGACCCCGTACTCGCGGGTCATCTCGAAGTGGGGGATGCCGCCGACCACGTCGGCGCCCATCGCCACCGCCCGCCGCATCAGCTGGCGGCCCTCCGGGAAGGACATGATGCCCTGCTGCGGGAAGGCGACCAGCTGGATCTCGACCTGGTCTTGGACCTCCTCCCGCAGCTCGACCAGCGCCTGCAGCGCCCGCAGCCGAGGATCGCAGACGTCGACGTGGCTGCGCACGTGCTGGACGCCGTTGGCCAGCTGCCAGCGGAGCACCCGGCGGACCCGCGACTTGACGTCCTCGACAGTCAGGCTCTCCACCCGCTCGGCCCAGATGGCGATGCCCTCAAACAGCGAGCCGCTCTGGTTGGCGCGCGGCTGGCCCTCGGTGAGGACCGCGTCGAGGTGGATGTGGGGCTCGACCAGCGGCGGTGTGACCAGCGCCCCGCCCAGGTCCCGGACCTCCCGCGCCTCGGCCTCGGGGGCGGCCCAGAGACCGTCCTTCACGCCCAGGTCAGAGGCTTCCCCCGACCCCCCCAAACGGGCTCCCCGGAGCAGCAGGTCGAGCACCTGGCGGAGGCTATCAGAAGCGGCTAAGCTTGCCGCTCGGGGCCCCGGTCCACGGCAGCGAGAGGAGAAACAGGCATGGCAACGGCACAGGAAGCGGCACCCGGCCTCATCCCGGTCCGCGAGGGCGACTACGGCGATCGGGTGGCGGCGGTCGAGCCCGGCGGGGTCGAGTACATCCCGGGCCCCGAGCGCCACGGCCGGCCGCTCCAGATGTTCTGGACCTGGACGTCGCCCAACCTGGAGTTCGCCACGGTCTTCGTCGGCGCGCTCGGCGTCTACCTCTTCGGCGGCAGCTTCACCACGGTCGCGGCCGCGGTCATCATCGGCAGCG
>JBBSHA010000052.1:0-9825 GCA_038253595.1 Candidatus Dormibacterales bacterium | reverse complement strand
GGGCGGCCCCCCGCCGTGCATGTAGCCGGCGGCCAGGCGGGCCGAGCGGGCGAAGGCGGGGCCGCCCGCGCCGCCGACCAGCAGCGTCGGCGCCTCGCCCTCGCCGAGGTCGTGGAGCCGGCGCGAGAGCAGCGCGCCCCGGGCCGAGGGGCTGACCCCGGCCGCCTGGTAGTCGTCGTGGCGGGCGCCGATGCCCAGGCCCAGCACCAGCCGGCCGCCGGCGAGCCGGTTCACCCCCGCCGCCTGCTTGGCGAGCAGACCGGACCCGCGCAGGGGCCCGATCAGGATCATCGTCGCCAGGCGGACGCGAGCGGTCACCGCCGCGGCGGCGGCCAGGCAGGCCATCGGCTCCCAGCAGTCGTACACGACCCGGTCGACGGTGCCCAGCGAGCTGAACGGACCGGTGTCCGCGCGCCGCGCCCATTCCAGGAGCAGCTCGCGCCCGGTCCCCGGGGTCGAGGTGGGCAGCCCGATGCCGACGCGCATCAATCAGCCCCCACCTGCGGGGAGCGCGATCTCGCGCGGGTCGGTGGCGCCAGCGCCGGCGTGGGGGCAGGCTCAGCCGCCACGGCGGCGGCCAACCTCGGCGCGGATGCGATCGATGATCGCGGGAAGCCGGCTGCCGGTTCCGAAGACCAGGTAGCCCAGCTCGGCCAGCGGAGCCAGGTCGGCGGCCGGAATGGTGCCGCCGACCAGCAGCAGCACTTCGCCCGCGCCCTCCGCCACCAGGCGGTCGCGAAGTCGCCGGCAGTAGTCCATGTGAGCGCCGCTCAGGACCGAGAGGCCGACCGCCTCTGCGTCCTCCTGGAGGGCCGCCGCGACGATGGCGTCCACGGTCTGGTGGCGGCCGGTGTAGATCACCTCCTTCCCCGCCTCCTTGAGCGCCATGGCGACCACCCTGGCCCCCCGGTCGTGCCCGTCCAGGCCCGGCTTGGCGATCACGATCCGGATCGGCGCCGTCCTCACCACCTGGTCACCAGGCCCAGGCGCCGGTCCTCGGCGATCGCCGCCGGGTCACGCTCGGCGGGATCCCCGTAGCCGCCGGCGCCGGCGAGCTGGAAGGACACCACGGCGCCGGGCTCGAGGTCCACGGAGGCCTTGCCGCCGATCTCGTACTCGGCCCCCGTGCCCGGATTGACGAGCGTCCGTCCCGGTTGCCCGGGCTCCCCCCCGAGCACCCCGAAGGGCCGGAAGCGGTGCCGCTCGGAGAGGTTGGTGAACCTGATCCGCTCCCCCCGGATGCGGACGTCGCGGCGCACCCCGAGCCCGCCCCGAAAGCGGCCGCGGCCGCCGGAGTCGGGGATCAGCTCGAAGCGCTCGACGATCACCGGGGTGGTCGCCTCGACCGCTTCGACCGGGATGTTGGCCGCGTTGTAGGGCGAGCTCATGGCTTCACACCCGTCCTTGGCCGCCCGCGCCCCGATTCCCCCGTGGATGAGCTCGTAGCCGACGAAGCGGCGCCGGCGGACCGGGTCCCAGGCCCCGAAGGTGGCGTTGCAGAAGTGGCTGTTGGCGGCCGTCACCTCGCCCGGCAGAGCCGGCGCCAGCGCCCCCAGCACGACCTCGAAGACACGGCTGCAGATGGCGGCCCGGGGACCGCCGCCGGCGGGAGGGCGGGGGTTCAGGAAGCTGCCCTCGGGGGCGCTGACCCCAAAGCAGCGGAGCGCGCCCGCGTTCATCGGCCCGTGGGGGTCGGTCAGGCACTTGAGGGCGGCGTAGACGTAGGAACGGGTGTAGTTGAAGTAGCTGTTGAGCCCGGACTCGGTCTCGGCGTCGGTGCCCTCGAAGTCGACGTGGATGGAGTCGCCGCGCACGGTCACGGTGACCGCGACCCGCAGCGGCGGGGTGCCCGGCCCGCAGTCGTCCATGAAGTCCTCGAACGGATAGCTGCCGTCCGGGATCTCGCGGATCCGGGCCCGGACCCGGGCCTCGGTCTGATCCAGCAGGGCCTCGACGCAGGCGTTCACCGAGGGCCGCCCGAACCGCGTGCAGAGCTCGCCCAGGCGCTGCTCCCCGATCCGCAGCGATGCCCGCTGCGAGCGCAGATCGCCGACCACGTTGCGGGGCACCCGGGAGTTGGCCGCGATGATGGCCAGGGCGGCCTGGTTCTCGCGCCCGCCCTCCACGAGCTTGATGGGGGGGATTCGCAGCCCCTCCTGATGGAAGTCGAAGATGCCCTCGACGGCCTGGCTCCCGGGCCGGGCGCCGCCGACATCGGTGTGGTGGACCAGGTTCACTCCGAAGCCCGCCAGCACACCCTCGTGAAAGGCGGGCGCGGCGACCAGAAAGTCGGGCAGGTGGCCGGAGCCGAGCTGGGGGTCGTTCAGCAGCAGCACGTCGCCGGGCTCCAGGGCGGCGACCGGGAACGCGGCCATGAAGTTGGGGATGGCGAAGTTCATGGCCCCCAGGTGGCCCGGGCTGTACGGGCCCTGGGCGCTCATCCGGCCCTGGGCGTCGAAGAGGGCGACGCTGAAGTCCTGGCCCTCGCGAGCCTGGATCGAGTAGGCGGTGCGCTGGACCGTGCTTCCGATCTCGACGCAGATCGACTGCAGGGCGCCCCAGACCACGCCCAGGGTGATCGGGTCGGGACCGCCGGCCGCGCTCACGGCGCCAGCAGGCTCCCGAAGTCGTCGACCCGGGCCCGCATGGCGGGGGGCAGGACGGTGGTCGACTCCCGCTCCTCGACGATGGCCGGCCCCACCACCTCCTGGCCGGCGCCGAGCTGGTCGCGCCGGTAGACGGGGACCTCCACGTAGCCACCGCACTCGGGGAAGTAGGCCTGCCGGTGGGCGGCGGCGGGGGCGGCGTCGCCCTGGGCGGTGAGACGGGGCAGCTCCACCGCCCGGCTCTCGCCGATCGCGGTCAGCCGCCAGGTCGTGGCCTCGATCGCCTCGCCCGGGCTGGCCATCCCGTAGCGGCGGGCATACAGGGCCTCGAACTGCTCGCGCGCATCCTCGAAGGGGACGGTCAGCTCGTAGCCCTGCCCCGCGTAGCGAAGGTCGACCTCGCGGACGATCGCCTGGGGCCGGGTGCCCAGGAGCGCCTCCGCCTCCGCCTCCAGCTCCCGGTAGATCGCGCCCGCCTCCGACCAGCCGCCGACCCGCCTGCGGGCGAGGTCCAAGCCGACCGCCGCGTCGTGGAGGCCGATCGCGGAGGCGACGCCCGCCGCCGCGGGCAGGATCTGGGTCCGGACGCCCAGGGCCTGCACCAGCCGCGCCGCGTGCACCGGCCCGCAGCCTCCGGTGGCCACGAATGCCAGGCGGCGGGGATCGTGACCGCGCTCGATCGAGACCACCCGGGTGGCCAGCTCCATGTTCAGGTTGACCAGGGCGTGGATGCCCCAGGCCGCCTCCTCGACCCGCATCCCGAGCGGCCGCCCCACCCTCTCCCCGACCGCCCGCCGGGCCGCCTCCAGGTCGAGGGCCAAGCTGCCGCCCGCGAAGTTGGCGGGGTTCAGGTAGCCGAGCACCAGGTTGGCGTCGGTCACGGTCGGTTGGGCGCCTCCCCGGCCGTAGCAGGCCGGCCCGGGCTCGGAGCCGGCGCTGTCGGGCCCGACCTGGATCGTGCCCAGCTCGGGCCGGGCGATCGAGCCGCCGCCCGCGCCGATCTCGACCAGGTCGAGCGAGCGCACGCTGATCGGGATGCCGCTGCCGGGGGCCAGCCGGACCCGGTGCAGCTCGAACGTGTCCACGGTCTGGGGCCGGCCGCCGCTGATCAGGGAGAGCTTGGCGGTGGTGCCTCCCATGTCGAACGCGATCAGGTCAGGGTGCCCGGTCAGCTCCCCGTAGCGGGCCGCGACCAGCGCCCCCGCGGCCGGCCCCGACTCGATCATCCGCACCGGCAGCTGGGCCATGGTCTCCGCCGTGGCGACCCCGCCGCCCGACTGCATGATGAAGAGACGGCCGCCGTAACCGCGCTCCGCCAGCCGCCCGGCCATGGCCCCCAGGTACTCGCGGACCGCGCGCACCAGGTAGGCGTTGACGACGGTGGTACTGGTTCTCTCGTACTCGCGGAACTGGGGCGAGACATCGCACGAGAGCGAGACCTCGATGCCGGGGGCCCGCTCGCGGACGATCTCGGCGAACCTCCGCTCGTGGGCCGGGTTGGCGTACGAGTGGAGGAAGCAGACCGCCAGGCTGCGAATGCCGCGGGCGGCCAGGGTCTCTGCCAGCGCGGCGGCGCCCGGCTCGTCGAGGGGGGCGTGAACGCTGCCGTCGGCCAGCATCCGCTCGCCCACCTCGTGGACCTCGGTGCGATCGAGCAGCGGACGCGGTTTGTCGATCTGGAGGTCGTACAGCTGGTACCGCTTCTGGCGGCCGATTCCGAGCACATCGCGAAACCCGCGGGTGGTGGCCAACGCCACGCCGGTGGCCTTGCGCTCGATGACGAGGTTGGAGCCCAGCGTGGTGCCGTGGACGGCGCGCTCCAGGTCGCCCCAGGCGGTGCCGGTGCGCGCCATCAGCTCGTCCAGCCCGGCCAGGCACGCCAGGCTGGGATCGGGGTGGGTGGTCAGCAGCTTGGCGGTGTGGAGCCGGCCGTCGGGACCCTGGAGGACGAAGTCTGTGAAAGTGCCTCCCACGTCGAAGGCGACCCGGATCCCGCTCATGCCGGGCGCGGAGTGCCCAGGATCTCGGCGTCGTGCTGGCCGAGCGCGGGGGCGGGGATGAAGGTGTCCTCCTCGCCGACCTTGATCGGGTTGCCGAGCAGCCGGCGCTCGCCGTCTCCGGCCACCATCCCCCGGTGCCGGACCTGGGGGTCGGCGAGCACCCGGTCGACCGTGCTGACCGGACCCGCGGGCACCTGGGCCGCCCAGAGCTCGCGCACCCAGGCGTCGGTCGGGCGCTCCCGGAAGCGCTCGGCCAGGATCCCGACCACCTCCTGCCGGGCGCGGTTGCGGGCGGCGTTGTCGGGGTAGCGCAGGGCGAGGTCGGGGAGGCCCAGCGCCCGGCAGAGCGGAGGCCAGAAATTGTCCCCGAACACGGCCACCACGATGTAGCCGTCGGAGGTGGGGAAAGCCTGGTAGGGCACGGCGCTCTGGTGGGCGCTTCCGACCGGGCCCGGCACCCGGCCGTCGGTCAGGAAGTACTGGCCGACGTAGGTCAGCATCGAGACCTGGATATCGAGCAGGGAGAGGTCGATGTGCTGGCCGAGGCCGGTGGTCGCCCGCCGGTAGAGGGCCGCGCAGATCGCCAGCGCGGCGAAGGCGCCCCCGCCCAGGTCGCCGACGGGGAGTCCCATCCGGACCGGGGGCCGGCCCGGTTCCCCGGTGATCGACATGCCCCCGCCCATCGCCTGGACGATCAGGTCGAAGGCCGGCAGGTCGCGGTAGGGGCCGTCGGGGCCGAACGCGGTCAGCGAGCAGGTGACCAGGGCCGGGCTCGCGGCCCGCAGGCGCGCCGGCGCCAGTCCCAGGCGCTCCATGACGCCGGCCCGGAAGTTGTCGACGACGGCGTCCGCGCTCTCCGTCAGCCCCAGGAACCGCGCCCTCCCGGCCTCGGTGCGGAGGTCGAGCACGATCGACTTCTTGTTCCGGTTGACGGCCATGAAGTAGGCGGAGCGGCCGTCGGCCTCGAAGGGCGGTCCCATCCGCCGGATGGGGTCGCCGCCCGGCTCCTCGACCTTGATCACCTCGGCGCCCATGTCGGCCAGCAGCATGGTGGCGTAGGGACCCGCCAGCATCCGGGTCAGATCGAGGATGCGGACGCCGGCCAGGGTGGTGCTCACCAGCCGCCCCGGCCGGCGACGGCGCGCCCGATCAGCCCGCGCAGGATCTCCGAGGTACCGCCCCCGCTGAGCAGGAAGCGGGCGTCCCGGAAGTAGCGCTGGACCGGGTACTCCATGGCGAACCCGTTGGCGCCGTGGATCCGGGTGGCCTCGTCCACGATCCGGACGCAGACTTCGCTGGCGAAGAGCTTGGCCATGGCGGCCGGCGTGGTCGGCGAGGTGCCGGCGTCCACCGCGGCCGCCGCCTCCGCGGTCAGAAGGCGGGCCGCCTGCAGCTCGGTCGCCATGTCGGCGAGCTTGGCCTGGATCAGCTGGAACTCATTGATCGAGCGCCCGAAGGCGCGCCGTTCCCCCGCGTAGCGGGCCGAGTCTTCGAGGGCCCGGCGGCCGAGGCCAATCGCCAGCGCGGCCGTCATGACGCGGATCTCGGAGAGCACGCCGCCGACGTTCCTGACCCCCTCACCCTCCCGGCCCAGCAGGGCTTCGGCGCCCACGTCGCAGTCGATCCGGATCTCGCTGGTGAGGGAGGAGCGGGTGCCCAGCTTCTCGATCGGGCGGCCGACCTCGAACCCGGGGGTTTCGGCGTCGAGCAGGAAGAGCGCGATCGAGCCCAGGCCGGGCTCGTCGCTGGTCCTGGCCCCGACCGTCAGGAACGACGCCACGGGGGCGCTGGTGATCCAGGTCTTGGCGCCGCTGAGATGCCAGCCGGTGTCGGTCCGGCGCGCCCTCGTGCGCATGGCGCCGAGGTCGCTCCCGGCCTCCGCCTCGGTGAGCGCGAAGGTGGCGATGCGCTCGCCGCGGAGGGCCGGCCGGAGGTGGCTCTGGTGCTGTTCGGGCGTCCCGTAGCGGTGAACGAACACCGTGCCCATCAGGCTCTGCATGGCGGCGATGGCGGCCAGCGAGAGCGAGCCGGCGGCCAATTCCTCATAGAGGACGCAGGCGGTCCGGGTGTCGGCGCCCTGACCGCCGTCCCGCTCCGGGTAGCGGAGGCCGAAGTAGCCCAGTTCGGCCAGGCGCTGGAACAGCCCGGTGGGGAAGACGCCATGCTGGTCCAGGTCCGCGGCCTGGGGCAGCACCTCGCGGTCGACGAAGGAGCGGACCGAGGCCCGGAACTCGGAGAGCTCGGGCGGGTCAGCCAAAGATGTTCAACGGTTCCTGGAAGCTCCCGAACACCTCGCGCAGCGCCCCCATGATCTCGCCCACGGTGGCGTAGGCGCGCACGCAGTCGACGGTCGGCGGCATCAGGTTCCGGTCCGGGCTGCGCGCCGCCTCCACGAGCGCCGCCAGGGTCCGCTCCACGTCCGGCTGCGAGCGGCGGGCGCGGACCTCGGCCAGCCGCTCCAGCTGCTCGGTCAGGGCGGCGGGGTTGTGCTGGTAGAGCCGGGTGGGCGGGGGCTCGTCGGCGGAGGCGAAGAGGTTCTCGCCGACGACCGTGCGCTCGCCCGACTCGACCGCTATCGAGTGCCGGTAGGCCTCCTCCAGGACCAGACGCTGCACGTGGCCGGACTCGATGCACCTGGCCATCCCGCCCCGGGCCCTGATGTCGGCCATCAACTCCAGGATGCGCGCCTCGTACTGGGAGGTCAGGCTCTCCACGAAGTAGGAGCCGGCGAGCGGGTCCGCGGTGTCGGCTACCCCGGACTCGTGGGCGACGATCTGCTGCGTGCGCAGGGCGGTCAGCATCGCCTCCTGGTCGGGGATCTCGAACGCCTCCTGCCAGGTGTTGACGGTCAGCGACTGCAGCCCCCCGAGCACCAGCGCCAGCGTCTCCACGGTGGCCCGGACGATGTTGTTGAGGGGCTGGCGGTGGCTGAACGTGGATCCGCACGTGCCCGCGAACCACAGGAAACGCCACGACCGGGGGTCCTGGGCGGCGTACGTCTCCCGCATCAGCCGGGCCCAGATCCGGCGCGAGGCCCGGTACTTGGCCACCTCTTCGAACAGGTTCATGAAGGCCCCCAGGTTCCAGGAGATGCGGGGGGCAAAGGCATCGATCGGGATGCCACGGGCCAGCGCCCGGTCGACGTACTCGATGGCGTCGGAGATGGCGAAGGCCATCTCCTGGACGGCGGTCGCGCCCGACTCACGGATGTGGTAGCCGCAGACCGAGATCGGGTTGGCCCGGGGCAGGACGCGCGCGCAGTACTCGAACGTGTCGGCGACCAGCCGCAGCGAGGGCTCCACCGGATAGATGCAGGCCCCGCGCGCGAAGAACTCCTTCAGGATGTCGTTCTGCACGATGGGCCGCAGCCGGTCGGCGGCCACCCCCTGCTTCTCCCCGGCCACCTGGTAGAGGGCCAGGAACAGGAAGGCGGGGGCGTTGATCGTGAAGCTGGTCGAGACCGTGTCCAGCGGGATGCCGTCGAAGAGGACCTCGAAATCGGCCAGCGAGTCGATCGCCACGCCCACCCGGCCGACCTCCGCCCGCCACTCCGGGTGGTCCGAGTCGTAGCCCATCTGGGTGGGCAGGTCGAGGGCGGTCGAGAGGCCGGTTACCCCCTCCTCGGCGAGCAGCCGGCGGTTCCACTGATTGGTCTCGCGGGGGGTGCGGAAGCCGGTGTACGTCCGCATCGTCCAGTACTTCTCGCGGTACATGAGCGGGTAGGGGCCGCGCGTGTACGGGTACTGGCCGGGGTCGCCGAGGTCGCGCTCGTAGTCGAGGCCGGCCACGTCGCCCGGGCCGTACAGCGGCTTGATCTCGACCCCGGACGTGGTCTCGACGGGACGGACGGGTCTGGTCTCCTGTGCCATCGCTCCCCCCAACCCGGCGGCTGAACTCTTCGACCGCCGGGCTGTGCGGCGAATGCTAGCAGCCCGCATCGGGGCGCCCGGGGCGCGCCCGAGGCTCGGCGCACCAGGCTCGGGACGGACTGGCCCGGCGGCCTCAGGCCAGGCCGATCTCCCGCAGCACCGCCTCGGTGTGCTGGCCGAGCGCGGGGACCGGGCCCATCGCCGCCTCGCCGTCGAGGAAAGTGGCCGGGGGCAGCGCGGCCCGGACCGAGCTTCCGCCCGGGAGCGCCACCTCCCGCCAGCGGTCTCGCGGCTCGAGCTGGGGATGGCGCGCGATGTCGGCCACCTCGCTGTAGGCGGCGCCGGCGATCCCGGCCGCGTCCAGTTCGCCGAGCAGCGCAGCCCGGGTCCGGCCCGCCAGCCGGGACTCGATCTCCCCCAGCAGCGCCGCCCGGTTGACGCGCCGCCGCTCCAGCGCGGAGAAGCGCTCGTCGGCCGCCAGCTGGGGGTCGCCGAGGACGCGCTCGCAGAGGCGCGCCCACTCGCGCTGGTTCTGGACGCCGATGTAGACGACGCCGTCGCCGCATCGGAAGGGGCCGTACGGCTCGATGGTGCCCGCTGTGCTCGGTGTAGAGGAGGTGGAAGCCCAGCCACTCGACGAGGGCGTCGAACAGGGAGACCTCGATGGCGGCCCCCTCCCCGGTGCGTCCCCGCCGGATGAGGGCGGCCAGGACCGCCGAGCAGGGGTGGGCGCCGGAGGCCAGGTCGGCCACGGCAACACCAGGCTTGGCGGGGGCGTCCGGGGTGCCCGTGGTGGCGATCATCCCGGCCTCGGCCTGGACCAGCAGGTCGTAGGCGCGCCGGTCCCGCAGCGGGCCGCCCGCGCCGTACCCGGAGATCGAGCAGTGGACGAGTCCCGGGTGGCCGCGGCGCAGGCTCTGGGCGCCCAGCCCGAGCCGCTCCGCGCTGCCCGGCGCCAGGTTCTGGATGAACACGTCCGCCAGCTCCGCGAGGCGTCCGGCCGCGGCCCGGCCGCGCTCCGACCTGAGGTCGAGGACGACCGATTCCTTGCCCCGGTTGAGCCACACGAAGTGGCTGGACTGGCCCTCCACGGCGGCGTCGTAGTCGCGGGCGAAATCGCCCTAAGGCGCTCGATCTTGATCACCCGCGCGCCCAGGTCGGCCAGCTGGCGGCTGGCGAAGGGGGCGGCCACCGCCTGCTCGACCGCGATCACGGTGACGCCGGCCAGGGGTGCTGCCACGGCGCTGAGCTTAGAGAAGCGGTGCGGGTCCGGCCCGGGCCCGGCCGGCCCCGTACAGTCACGACACCGATCGCGGCGCGCCGCGCGGCCGCAGCGTTTGCCCGCGCGGG
>JBBSHA010000051.1:0-10252 GCA_038253595.1 Candidatus Dormibacterales bacterium | reverse complement strand
CGGTCGGGAAAGCGGTCGACGACCTCGAGCGCCTGGCTCCCGATCGACCCCGTGCAGCCCAGGATGGCCACCCGGAGCCGGCCGTCCGCCCGGCTCACGGGAACGCCCGCAGGATGTAGAACGCGTACAGGTAGACGACGATGCCCGGGAAGAGCAGAGAATCGATCCGGTCCAGCACACCGCCATGGCCGGGGATCAGCTGGGAGGAGTCCTTGACCCCCGCCACCCGCTTCATCTGCGATTCGACCAGGTCGCCCGCCGCCGCCGTGATCCCGACCAGGAGGCCAAGGATCACGGCGTGGACCGGGTTCAGCCCCAGCACCAGTGAGAGCCCGAACAGCATCACCGGGATCGCGCTCAGGACCCCGGCGATCGCCCCCTCCAGTGTCTTCTGGGGGCTGATCTCGGGGAAGAAGGGGCGGCGACCGAGCCGCATTCCGACCAGCAGGGCGCCGGCGTCGCTGACCACCACCGCCAGCACGGTGAAGATCACCCAGATCAGGCCCTGGCCGTGGCGCGCCCCGAACAGCAGCAGGTAATAGTTGAAGGGCATCCCGATGTAGATGGCGCCGGCCACCCCGAGCGCCCAGCGGCCCAGGCCCTGGCGCCGCCCGGGCACGAACAGGAAGGCGCCCAGGCCGCCGATCAGCGCCAGCGAGAGGACCAGCTCGACCGGTACCCGGGCCAGCGCGGTGCCGCTGAACGCGAAGAAGCCGCCGAGCGGAAACAGCAGCCAGCCGGGGGCCCGGAAGCCCATCAGCTCGGAGAGGCGCCCGAACTCCCAGAGCGCCAGGCCGCCGAGCAGGACGACCAGCACGTAGACGCCGTAGAGGCCCGCGTAGATGAGCCCGATCACCGCCAGCAGGAGCAGGGAGCCGCTCAGGATCCGGACCGTCAGCGGCGAGAGCCGGAACGCTGTCCGGGGGGTGGCGCCCAGGGTCACGCCGACGCCTCGCCGGGACGGCCGCCGAAGCGGCGGACCCGGCCCTGAAAGTCGGTGACCGCCGCCTCCAGGTGCTCGACGTCGAAGTCCGGCCACAGCGTCTCGGTGATGTGGATCTCGGAATAGGCCGCCTGCCAGAGCAGGAAATTGCTCATCCGGCTCTCCCCCGCCGTGCGGATGATGAGGTCGGGGTCGGGCAGGTCGGGATGGTAGAGGCGTTCGGCGATCCGCTGCTCGTCGACCCTGTCGGCCGCCACCCCGCCCGCGATCAGGAGCCGGACGGCGTCCACCACCTCGGCCCGGCCGCCGTAGTTGAGGCAGACGTTGAGAGTGCCCTGACGGTTGCCCGCGGTGCGCGTCTCGGCATCGGCGATGCGCTCCTGCATTCGCGACGCGAGCTCGGACCGGCGGCCACTGACGACGATCCGGATGCCCCGGTCGTGAATCTCCTGGAACTCCCGCTCGAGCGTGTCGTGGAAGAGCCGCATGAGGGCCCGGACCTCGGCCCGGGGCCGGGTCCAGTTCTCGGTCGAGAAGGCGTAGACGCTGAGCACGTCGATCCCGAGCTCCTCGCAGCCGTACATGACGCGCTTGATGGCGCGCACCCCGGCCCGGTGGCCGAAACTGGTCGGCCGGCCCCGGCGGCGGGCCCAGCGGCCGTTGCCGTCCATGATGATCCCGACGTGGCGGGGGACCGCCGGCATCCCCCTATACCTCCATCACCTCGGCTTCCTTGCGGGCCGCGATGGCGTCGATCCGGTTCACGTGCTGGTCGGTGAGCTTCTGGAGCTGGTCGCCGGTGCGCTTGGCCTGGTCCTCCGGCAGCTCGCCCGCCCGCTGCTGCTCCTGAATTCGATGCAGCTCGTCGCGGCGGATGTTGCGGACGGCCACCCGGGTCTCCTCGGCGCGCTGCTTGACCATCTTCACGTACTCGCGCCGGCGCTCCTCGGTGAGCGGCGGGATCGGCACCCGGATGACCTGGCCGTCGTTGGCCGGGTTGAGACCCATACCGCCGTCGCGGATCGCCTTCTCGACCGCGCCGATCTGACCCCGGTCGTAGACCGCCACCACCAGCAGGCGCGCCTCGGGGGTGCTGATCTGGGCCAGCTCGCGGAGCGGGGTCGGCGTCCCGTAGTAGGGCACCAGCAGTCGATCGATCAGGTCGGGGTTGGCGCGGCCGGTGCGGATCACCTGCAGCTCGTGCTCGAGGTGCTCGATGGAGCGGCCCATCTTGCCCTGCGCCTCCCGCAGCACCGAGTCCACGCTCACCGGTTCGCGCCCACGAGCGTACCGATCTCGTCGCCGAGGATGACGCGCTCCATGTTGCCCTCCTTGAGCAGGTCGAAGACCACGATCGGGACCCCGTTGTCCATGCACAGAGTGAGCGCGGTGTTGTCCATCACCTCGATCCCGCGGTTCAGCACCTCCAGGTAGCCGAGGTGCTCGAACCTGGTCGCGGTGGGGTCGCGGACCGGGTCCGCCGTGTAGATGCCGTCCACCTTGGTGGCCTTCATGACCACCTCCGCCTCCAGCTCCACGGCGCGCAGCGCGGCCGTGGTGTCGGTGGTGAAGTAGGGGTTGCCGCTGCCCCCGGCCAGGATCACCACCCGGCCCTTCTCCAGGTGGCGGACGGCCCGGCGCCGGATGTAGGGCTCGGCGACCTGGGGCATCTGGATGGCGGTCATGGTGCGGGCCGGGAGGTCGATCTGCTCCAGCCCCTCCTGCAGCGCCAGGGCGTTGATCACAGTTCCCAGCATGCCCATGTAGTCGCCCGTGGCGCGGTCGAACCCGCCCTCGGCGGCGGCCAGCCCGCGGAAGATGTTGCCCCCGCCCACCACCAGCGCCACCTCCACGCCCATCTTCTGGACGCGCTTGATCTGGGCGGCGATCTCGCGCACGACCGGGAAGTCGATCCCGTAGCCGCCCCCACCGCCCAGCGCCTCACCGCTCAGCTTGAGCAGGACGCGGCGGTAACGGGGCTTCCTCTGCAATCCCTCCTCAGCCTTCCCTGATGCTAAACCGGCTGAAGCGACGAACCGTTATGTTCTCCTGAACTCGGGCCCCGGTGTGAGCGATGAGGTCTCGGATCGGCGTCTTGGGGTCGCGCACGTAGGGCTGGTCGAGCAGGCAGTTGTCCTTAAAGAAGGCCTCGATCTGGCCCTCCACGATCTTTTTGGCCGCCCCGGCCGGTTTGCCGTCCTGCTCTGCCTTGCGCCGGTGCAGATCCCGCTCCTCCTGGACCAGCTCGGCCGGCACCTGGTCGCGGTCGACCCAGCGCGGCCCGGCGGCCGCGATGTGCATCGCCAGCTCGCGGGCCAGGGTCCGGAAATCGGCGCCCTTGGCGACGAAGTCGCTCTCGCAATCGAGCTCGACCAGCGCCCCCACCTGAGGCGGGTAGTCCTCGCTGGTGCGGTGCAGGTAGGCCTCCACGACCCCGTTCGCAGTCTCCCGGCCGGCCCGCCTGGCCGCCTTCGAGATGCCCCTCTCGCGGAGCTTGACCACGGCCTGGTCGAGGTCGCCGGCCGACTCCTCGAGGGCCCGCTTGCAGTCCATCATGCCGGCCCCCGTGCGCTCGCGCAGCTGCTTCACCAGCTCCATCGAGATCGCCGCCATCAGCGCGTCTCCTCAACGACACCCCGGCCCAGGAACTCGTCCTCCGAGATGCTGGGCAGGTAGTCCTCCTCGTCCTCCAGGTACTCCTCGAGCAGGTCGTAGCGGGGGGTCTCCAGAAACTCCCGCTCCTCCATCGAGGGCAGCTGCTCCCCACGCTCCATGGCCTGCTGGCGGCCTTCCAGGCAGGCGTCGGCCATCTTCCCGGTGAGCAGCTTCACCGCCCGGATGGCGTCGTCGTTGCCCGGGATCACGTACTGGATGAGATCGGGATCGCAGTTGGAGTCGGTGATCGCCACCACTGGGATCTTGAGCCTGTTGGCCTCGGTCACCGCGATGTGCTCCTTGCGCGGGTCGACCACGTAGACTGCCCCCGGCAGCCGCTTCATGTCGGCGATGCCGTCGAAGTGGTACATCAGCCGGTCCAGCTCGTCCTGGAGCTTCTTGGCCTCCTTCTTGCTCAGCTGCTCGAACTGGCCCGCCTGCTGCATCCGGCGCAGCTCCTGGAGCCGATCGATCCGCTTCTTGACAGTGCTGAAGTTGGTGAGCATGCCCCCCATCCAGCGCCGGTTCACGAAGAACATGCCGCTCCTCGCGGCCTCGGTCTGGATGGTCTCCTGGGCCTGCTTCTTGGTTCCGACGAAGAGCACCGGGCGGCCGCTGGCGGCCACGTTCTTGACGAAGTCGAGGCCGTCGTCGAGCAGCTTGACGGTCTTCTGAAGGTCGATGATGTGGATGCCGTTGCGGGCTGTGAAGATGTACTGGCGCATCTTCGGGTTCCAACGGCTGGTCTGATGGCCGAAATGGACACCCGCCTCGAGCAGCTGTTTGAGGGTCACCTGAGCCACGTGCGCTTACCTCCCTGTTGGGCCTCCGTCCGGCTCCTCGCCTCCTTGCCGAGAAGGACAGGGGTCAGCGCCGGGCGTGTGTTACTCAGCCCTCACGTGGGCTGGCGCTGGTCATTATACGAGCGCGCCTCGCCCTCCCGGCGCGGGCCCGCCGGGAGGGCGCCCGCCGCGGCCGCTCAGACCCGAACCGGAGCCTTGCGACCCCGGGGACCGCCCTCCCGCTGGGGGCCCTTGCAGCGCGGGTAGTCGCTGCACGACTTGAACATCCCGTAGCGGCCCTGGCGCTCAACCATCGCCTTGCCGCAGATGGGGCAGGCCTCATCCAACAGTTTGGCCTCGGCCCGGGGCTTGCCGTCCTTGGCCTTGTTGGCGCGGTACCTGCAATCGGGGTAGCGGCTGCAGGCGAGGAAGGGGCCGAAGCGGCCCTTGCGCTCCAGCAGGTCGCCCTCCTTGCACTCCGGGCACCGCTGCCCGGTGGGGGTCGCGTCGCCCCCCGCCTGGTCCTTGCGGATGTACTTGCATTCGGGGTAGCCGGAGCAGCCGACGAACTCGCCGTAGCGGCCGCGCCGGGTCTGCAGCGGCCGGCCACACTCCGGGCACATCTCGTCCAGGAGCTGGGTGGGGGCCGCCTCGCCGCCCGGCAGCACCGCCTGCCGGAACTTGCACGCGGGGTAGCGGGAGCAGCCCTTGAAGGGACCGAACCGGCTCGCCTTCAGCATCAGGTGGCCCTCGTGGCACTCCGGGCATTCCTCCCCGGTGTCGGCCGGCATCGCCGCCTCGGCGGCGCTGAGCATCCGCTCCAGGGGCTGGTAGAAGGCGCCCACCACGGGCTCCCATTGGGCCCGGCCCTGCTCGACCTCGTCGAGGCGCAGCTCCATGTCGGCGGTGTACTTCTCGTCGACGATCGCGTGGAAGTGGTCGACCATGATCGTGTTGACCGATTCGCCGAGCTGGCTGGGGTGCAGGCGGCGCTCCCGCTGCTCGACGTACTTCTGCTCCTGGATCCGGCCCACAATGGCGGCGTACGTCGAGGGGCGGCCGATCCCCCGCTTCTCCAGTTCGTTGATCAGGGTCGCCTCCGAGTAGCGGGGCGGGGGCTGCGTGAAGTGCTGCTCGGGCTCCAGGCCGTGGAACCTCAGGACCTCGCCGCTCGTCAGCTCCGGCAGGCGGCCCTCGTCGGGATCCTCGTCGCGCTCCCACACCCGATAGAAGCCGTCGAAGGTGAGCACCGACCCGCTCGCTCGCAGCCCGAAGGCCCCGGCCTCGATCTCGGCGATGGTGTTGGCGTACCTGGCGGGGGCCATCCGGCTGGCCACGAAGCGGCGCCAGATCAGCTCGTAGACCCGGTACTGCTCATGCGAGAGGTAGCCGCGAATGGACTCCGGGCGGCGGCCCGGGTCGGTGGGCCGGATCGCCTCGTGGGCCTCCTGGGCGCCCGGCCGTGCCTTCTCCTGGCGGGGCCTGCCCAGGTAGCGGTCGCCCAGGGTGCTCGAGATCCAGCCCTTGACCCGGCCCTCGGCCTCCTCCGAGATGCGGGTGGAGTCGGTGCGCATATAGGTGATCAGGCCGGTGGCGCCCTCGGCCCCCAGCTCGATGCCCTCGTACAGGTCCTGGGCCAGCCGCATGGTCCGCTTGGGCGAGAAGCGCAGGCGGCTGGATGCATCCTGCTGCAGGGTGGAGGTGATGTACGGCGGCGGCGCGCTCTTGCTGCGCTGCTTGCTCTCGATCGAGACCACCCGGTAGCCGGCCCCTCCCAGTTCGGCCATGGCCGCCTGGGCCTGCGCCTCCGTCTTCAGCTCCAGCTTGCCGCCGCCGGGTTCGGAGTCGCGTGCGAGCGTGTCGGCACCGTCCAGGCGGCGGTTGAGGCGGGCCTTGAACCTCTGCTCGTCGTCGGTCCGGGAGAGCATGGCGTCGACCGTCCAGGACTCCTCCGCGGTGAAGGCCCGGATCTCCAGCTCGCGGTCGACCACGAGCCGGAGCGCCACCGACTGGACGCGTCCCGCCCCGATCCCCATCTGGACCTTGCTCCACAGGAACGGGCTCAGGCGGTAGCCGACCAGGCGGTCGACCACCCGCCGCGCCTGCTGGGCGTTGACCAGGCGCATGTCGATGTCACGGGGATGTTCGAGGGCGCGCCTCACCGCCTCGCTGGTGATCTCGTGAAACTCGATCCGCTGGGGTGCCTGGAGGTGGAGCACCTCGGCCAGGTGCCAGGCGATCGCCTCGCCCTCCCGGTCGGGGTCGGAGGCGAGGATCACCTGGGTGTCCTTGCGCACCGCCTTGCGGAGCTCGGTGATGGTCTGCTTGCGGCTGTCCACCACCTCGTAGCGGGGGTGGAAGTTGCTGTCCACGTCAACCGCCAGCTCGCGCTCGGGCAGGTCGCGGACGTGCCCCATCGAGGCTCGCACGTCGAACCTCTCGCCCAGGAACCGTTTCAGAGTCCGCGCCTTCGCGGGGGACTCGACGATGATCAATCCTTCAGCCACAGCCTCATACCTACCCGGGTCGGTCGCGGCTTGTTCCGCGGCCGTGCACTCTAACGTACCCCGACCCCAGCCTTCTCACCCAGCCGTCCAGCTCCAGCCGGGTGAGTCGGGACATGATCTCTGGAATGGGAACCGCCAGCTTGCGGGCCAGTTCGGCCGCCGGCACCGACAACGCATCGTCGAGGTGGCGGACCAGACCGTCCGCGCCCGGGTGCGAGGGTGGCCTGGCCGCCAGGCTGGGGGGCGGCCGGAGGGGGTCGTCGAGCACCTCCAGGGCCGCTCCCAGCTCGGAGAGCACGTCGCGGGCGTTCTGGACCAGCCCCGCCCCGTCTCGCAAGAGCTGGTGGGTGCCCACGCTGAGCGCCGAGAAGACGCTGCCCGGCACCGCCATCACCGACCTGCCCAGCTGGAGGGCGGCGGCCGCCGTTCCCAGCGCCCCCGAACGCTCGGCGGCCTCGACCACCACCACCAGTTCGGCGACGGTGGCGATCGTCCAGTTGCGGCGCGGGAAGTTGCCCCGCTGGGGCCGGGTACCGGCCGCAAACTGGCTCAGCAGGGCTCCCCCGGACTCGACGATGGCGGCCGCCAGCTCGGAATTGACGGCCGGATAGACGAGGTCGAGGCCGCTGCCAAGCACGGCGGCGGTGTAGCCGCCGGCCTTCAGCACGCCCCGGTGGGCGGCGGCGTCGATGCCCACCGCCAGCCCGCTGACCACGCCCACCCCGGCGATCGCGAGGTCGAGCGCCAGCGCCTCGGCGACCGCCTCGCCGTAGGAGGTGGGGCGCCGCGAACCCACGATGGCGACCAGCCGGCCGGGCGGGGGCGGCCAGCGGCCGCGGGCGTGCAGGTCAGGCAGCACGATCAAGGCGGTAGCCCAGCGCCTCCAGCACATGGTCCTCGGTCAGCGGGCCCCCGCCGTCGAGGTCGGCCAGGGTTCGCGCCACCTGCCAGGCGCGATGGAACCCGCGCCCGGTCAGGGCCCGCTCGCCCGCCCACCGCTCCAGCGCCCTGCGCCCCCGACCGGAGCGGGGCGTGGGCCCGCAAGGCCCCCGCCTGGAGCCCGCAGTTGAGGCACGACTGCCGCGTCCACTGAATTTGGCGGGCATTCAGCACCCGCTCGCGCACGGCCGCCGTGCTCTCCGCGACCGCCTCCCCGGCCAGAGCCGCCAGCGGGGCGCGGGGCACCGCCACCTGGAGGTCGATGCGGTCGAGCAGCGGACCGGAGAGTGCGCGCTGGTAGCGGCCCACCGCGTTCTCGCTGCAGCGGCAGGGCCGGCGGCCGTCGCCCAGCCAGCCGCAGGGGCAGGGGTTGCTGGCCGCCACCAGCTGGAAGGTGGCCGGGTAGGTGACCGTCCCCTGGGCCCGGGTCACCACGACCCGTCCCTGCTCCAGCGGCTGCCGCAGCGCCTGCAGGGTGCCCGGTTGAAACTCGGCCAGCTCGTCCAGAAACAGCACCCCGTGGTGGGCGTGCATTACAGTAGCACCTATGAGCCAAGCCCCTTCAACAGCACCGGCCACCATCACGGCGGGGATCTACGTCCGGATCTCGTCGGACCCAGACCTCACCCGCCTCGGCGTCCAGCGCCAGGAGGCCGACTGCCGCGAGTACGTCGACCGGAAGGGGTGGGCGCTGGCCAGGGTGTATGAGGACAATGACCTCAGCGCCTACGGCGGCCGGGTTCGGCCGGGTTACCGGCGGCTGCTGGCGGACATCCACGCCGGCGTCGTTCAGGCGGTCGTCGCCTGGCACCCGGACCGCCTCCACCGGCACCCTCGCGAGCTGGAGGAGTTTATCGACGCCTGCGAGAGCGCCGGTGCCCTTGTGGAGACCGTCCGGGCCGGCTCAACCGACCTCGGTACCCCGTCTGGCCGGGCCGTCGCCCGGACGCTGGGCGCCTGGGCACGGTACGAGAGCGAGCACAAGGCCGAGCGACAGCGCAGGAAGCACCACGAGCTGGCGCTCGCCGGCAAGGACGCGGGCGGTGGGCGGCCCTTCGGTTATGAGAGCGACCGGCTCACCGTCAGGGCCGGCGAGGCGGCGCTACTTCGCGGCGCTGCTGCTCGATTCCTCGCCGGCGACAGTCTGCGGTCGCTGTGCCGCGACTGGAACGCTCAGGGGGTGGCCACGGTCACCGGGGCCGCTTGGTCGGCTCAGGTGATGCGGAGGATGCTCGGTAGTGCTCGGATCTCCGGCCGGCGCGAACTCCGGACCCACCCCAACGGCAGCCGGAAGGACATTGGCCGGATCACCTCCGACCACGCGGCCTGGCCGGCCATCATTTCAGCCAAGGACTCCGACCGCATCCGGGAGCTGCTGGGGGACGGCCGGCGCCGGGTCAACGGCAACCCGCGGCAGTACCTGTTGACCGGCGGTATGGCTCGCTGCTCTCTGTGCGGCAAGCCTCTTGCAGCCCGCCCCCGCGGCGACAAGCGCCGGTCCATGGTCTGCGCCAGCGGCCCGGGCTTCCACGGCTGCGGGAAGATCCGGGTCCTGGCCGAGCCGGTAGAGCAGCTCGTCGCCGAAGCCGTGTTGCAGGCGGTAGACGGGGGGGCGCTGATCGCCGTCATGAATCAGCACGACGACCGGGCCGTGGTCGATGAACTCCTGGGCGTAAACGCCAAGCTCGCCAGCCTGGCGCGCGAATGGGCCGAGGACCAGATCACCCGGGGCGAATGGACGGCCGCCAGGGGCGCGCTTGAGGGGCGCAGGGTGGCACTCCAGCGCCGGGTCGATGCCCAGCGACGCACGCTCAGTCTCGACGGTATCCCCGATCCCCTGCGGCCAGCCTGGGACGGTCTCCAGGTGCCTCAGCGACGGGCGATCATCGAAGCGGTCGTCGACCGCGTGATCGTAAAACCGGCAGTCCGCGGATGGAACTTCTTTGACGCCGGGCGGATCGAGATCACCTGGCGGATCTGAAGCCCCCCTAATCCTCCTCCGACCACGGCTCACCTGGGCGGCCACCCGGCATGGTCAGCCAGAGCGCCGATACGTCGGCGCGGAGCTGCTTGGCCTCCGCTATCGCCTCCAGGGCCAGGTCCGGCCTCGTGATCAGCAGGGCATCCAAGTAGTCGAGAACCATCCCCTCGGCCACCCGCATCCTGCCCACGGCCTCAACCACGTCAGCCGCCGTCCGCCCGGGCTGCTCGTAGGAGACCCGAGCGATCTCCTGCCGGGCCTCGCTGAGCAGCTGCTGGAAGCGCTGGAGCGGGTCGTCGGGCATCAGGTGGAGTCTATGCGGGAACGGTGACCCCAACGAGAGACAAGGAGAAAGGGGCCGGCAGCCGCACCCGACCCCCCTGTTAGTTAAGACGCTTACCTAGTTCCTTTCGTTGAAGTTTTCGTGGAGCTGAGAAGCCACCCG
>JBBSHA010000050.1:0-10335 GCA_038253595.1 Candidatus Dormibacterales bacterium | reverse complement strand
GCCGACGGCATGTACATCCGGCTCGGCATCGGCGAGTACTCCCAGCGCTCCCAGGCCCGCTGCGAGGCCTTCGCCGCCCGCCACGGCCTCACCCTTCACCAGGTCGACCTGGCGGAGGCCGGATTCGGCATCCCCGACCTGCTCGAGACCCGCAGCGGCAAGCCCTGCGCCGCCTGCGGCACGGTCAAGCGCTACCAGTTCAACAAGGTGGCGGCGGACCTCGGCTACCCGGTGCTGGCGACCGGCCACAACCTCGATGACGAGGCGGCGACGCTGCTCGGCAACGTCGTGCACTGGCAGGTCGACTACCTGGGCCGCCAGGGCCCGGTCCTGGCCAGCACCCATCCCAAGCTGGTGCGCAAGGTCAAGCCCCTCTACCGGCTGGGGGAGCGGGAGACCGCCGCCTACGCGATCATCGAGCGGATCGACTACATCCTGGAGGAGTGCCCGATGGCGAAGGGGGCCAACTCTCTGGCCTACAAGGACCTCCTGAACGGGCTCGAGGAGGCGCAGCCGGGCGCCAAGTACCGGTTCCTGGTCGGCTTCTTGAAGCAGGGCCGGCAGGCCATCGCCGGCTCTGGCTTCGACCAGGCCGCCGACCTGCGCCAATGCGAGCGCTGCGGGCAGCCCACGACCGGCGCGGTCTGCGCCTACTGCAAGATGGCCGATCGGGGTCGCCTCAAGGCGGCGGAGAAGGCGGCCAAGTACGCCCGCCGGTGAGCTTTCTGGAGAAGCTCCGCCGCGCCGCCCGCGAGCGCCGGACCCAGCTCTGCGTGGGGCTCGATCCGGACCCGGAGCGGATCGCGGGCGGGGCCGCCGGCGCCCTCCGGCACTGCACCGAGGTGGTCCGCCAGACCAGCGATGTGACCTGCTGCTACAAGCCCAACGCGGCTTTCTGGGAGCAGTACGGCCCGGCCGGGCTGGAGGCCCTGCTCGAGCTGCGGCGGGGTATCCCGCACGAGATCCCAGTCCTCTACGACGCCAAGCGGGCCGACGTCGCCGGAACCATGGCGGCGTACGCCGGCGCCATCTTCGGGGCTCTGGAGATGGACGCGGTGACCGCCCACGCCTACCAGGGAGTGGACTCGCTGGAGGAGCTGGCCGGGGACCCCGAGCGGGCGGTCTACGTGGTCTGCCGGAGTTCCAACCCGGGCGCCCGCGACCTTCAGGAGCAGCTGGTCGCCGGCACCCCGCTCTTCCTGCTGGTGGCGGCTCTGGCCGGGCGCGTCAACGGCCACGGCAACGTGGGCCTGGTGGTGGGCGCCACCGCCCCCGCCCAGGTGGCCGAGGTCCGGGCGCTGTCAGCCCTGCCCTTCCTGATCCCCGGCATCGGCGCCCAGGACGGCGATCTCGAGGGCTCGGTCCGGGCGGCGTGGAACGGCGACGAGGCCTCCTGCCTGGTCAGCGCCTCCCGCTCTGTCATCTACGCCGAGCACCCGGGCGCGGCCGCCCGCTCCCTGCAGTCGGCGATCAACGCCGTGCTGGCCGGCCTGTGAGCGAGCGCCCGCAGGCCCAGCTGGTGCTGGAGGGCCACATCATCGACTCCCTGATGCTGCCCCAGCTGATGGACCTGGTCATGGACCTGGGAGGAGCCTTCACGATCCTGGAGCTGCGGGTCGGCCAGCACAAGCACGACACCTCGAGCTGCCGGATCGACATCTCGGCCCCGGAGCCCTCGATCCTCGACGAGATCGTGCGCCGGGCCCGCGAGCTGGGCGCCCAGGTGCTCAGCGAGGAGCCGGTGGCGACCGTGCCGGTGGCGGTGGAGGGCGTCTACCCGGAGGGTTTCTACTCCACCAGCAACCTGCCCACCCGGGTGCTGCTGGAGTCGGGCTGGGTCGCGGTCGAAAAGCAGGAGATGGACTGCGCGCTGGCGGTCGACCGGGCGGCCGGCCGGGCCTGGTGCATCCCGTTCTACGAGGCGCTGCCGGGCCTGGAGGTGGTGGTCGGCCACGGCGGGGTGCGGGTGACCCCGATGGAGCGCTCGCGGCAGGCCGATATCTTCAGCTTCATGGCCAGCGAGGTCTCGGCCGAGAAGCCCAAGAAGCAGCTGATCACCAAGATCGCCCAGGAGATGTGCACGATCCGGGCCGAGGGGGGCCGGATCCTGGTCGTGGCGGGACCGGCCGTGGTCCACACCGGCGCCGGCATCCACCTCTCGCGACTGATCGAGCTGGGCTTCGTCCAGGTCCTCTTCGCGGGCAACGCGCTGGCCGTCCACGACGTCGAGGCGGCGCTCTTCGGCACCGCCCTGGGTGTCAACCTGGAGAGCGGACTGCCCATCGAGCACGGCCACGAGCACCACATGCGGGCGATCAACCGGGTCCGGGCGGCGGGCTCGCTGCGAGCGATGGTGGAGAGCGGGCAGCTGGCGAGCGGCGTGATGCGAAGCGCGATCGTCGCCGGCCTCGAGATCGTGCTCGCGGGCTCGGTGCGCGACGACGGTCCGCTGCCCGACGTGATCGCGGACATGGGGCTGGCCCAGCGCCGGATGCGGGAGGCGCTGCCCGGGGTCCGGATGGCGCTCATGCTCTCGACCATGCTTCACTCGATCGCCACCGGCAACCTGCTCCCGGCCGGAGTGCGCACGGTCTGCGTGGACATGAACCCGGCCGTGGTCACCAAGCTGGCCGACCGCGGCAGCTGGCAGTCGGTCGGCCTGGTCACCGACGTGGAGTCGTTCCTGCGCGAGCTGGCGCAGGTGGTGGAGGAGGGCGACCCCCGATAGCCGGCGCCGCCCCCCCGGTCCCCGGCGCTGCGCGCGTCCACGCCGCCATCGGCGCCCTGGCGGGGCTGTTGGGCGGCCTGCTCGGGGTGGGGGGCGGCTTCCTGCTGGTCCCCCTCCAGGTGATGCTGGCGGGCACCCCCCAGCTTCGAGCCAGCGCCACCTCGCTGGCCGCCATCATCCCGATCTCGATCGTGGGGGTGCTCGTCTACCACTTCGGGGGCCGCTCCGGCTCCGAGGTCGACCTCCACTTCGCCCTGCTCCTGATGGCGGGCGGCGTGGTCGGCGCCTTCGCCGGCGCCCGGGCCGCGGCCCGCCTCCCCGAGGTCTGGCTGGGGCGGTTGGTGGCGGTGATCCTGGGCGGCCTCGGCCTGAAGCAGCTGCTGGCTCCCTGAGGTGGCACTGCACGACCTGCTCGCGGTCCTCAGTGGGGCCGTGATCGGGCTCCTGAGCGGACTGATCGGAGTGGGGGGCGGGGTGCTGCTGGTGCCGCTGATGGTGCTCGGCTTCGGCTTCCACCAGCACCTCGCCCAGGGCACCTCCCTGGCCGCGATCCTGCCCACCTCGGTGGTGGGTGCGCTCACCCACGGCCGCCGGGGTGACGTGGACCTGCGGGCGGCCGCGCTGATGGGCGGGGTGGGGGCGGTGGCGGCCGGGGTGGGGGCGGTGGTCGCCCTCCACCTCCGCGAGGACTGGCTGGCGCGCGCCTTCGGGCTCTTCCTGCTCTTCTCCGCCTACCGGCTCTGGCCCCGCTCCGCGGCCGCTCCGGCCGCCGGCCCGGAGCCGCTCGCCCCCGGCCCTCCCGACCCGCCCGCGCCGGGGCCCGGGGGTTGACAGCATGACGCGCCGCGGCGTAGGGTCCGCCTCAGACCGGTACGTACCAGTACCGAAGTGGCGAGGCTCTTTAGAGGCATGGTTTCCTACCAGCTCAGCGATGAGCAGAACGAGATCCGGGACTGGGTCCACGATTTCGCCGAGCGCGAGATCCGGCCGCAGGCCCACCTGTACGACGAGGAGGAGCGGTTTCCCTGGGAGATCGTCCAGAAGGCGGCCGACATCGGCCTCTACTCGCACGAGTTCCTGGGCCAGACCTTCTCCGATACGACCGGGATCATGCCCGCCCTGGTCGCCGAGGAGCTGACCTGGGGCTGCGCCGGGATCGCGCTGGCGATCCAGGGCACCGGGCTGCCGGTGGCGGCGATCTTCGGCCAGGGCACCCCCGAGCAGGTCAGCACCTGGATCCCGGCCTGCTACGGGTCGGCCGAGAAGCTGGCGCTGGGCGCCTTCTGCGCCACCGAGGCCGACGCCGGTTCCGACGTCGGGGCCTACAAGACCAGCGCCCGCCGACAGAACGGGGACTGGGTGCTGAACGGTGAGAAGGTGTTCATCACCAACGGCGGCATCGCCGACGTGCACGTGGTCGTGGCCACCGCGGACCCCGCGCTGGGCAGCCGCGGCCACGCCTCCGTCGTGGTCCCCCCGGGTACCGCCGGGCTGAGCCAGGGCAAGAAGGAGAAGAAGATGGGCATCCGCGCCTCGCACACCGCGACCGTTGTCCTGGAGGACGTGCGGGTCCCCAGCGACTGCCTGCTCGGCGGCGAGGAGAAGCTGGAGGCCAAGCTGGCCCGCGCTCGCGCCGGCCAGAGCACGGGTCGCTCCAACGCCGCCATGAAGACCTTCGAGTCGACCCGACCGGTGGTCGGCGCCCAGGCCCTGGGCATCGCCCGGGCCGCCTACGAGTTCGCCCTCCAGTACGCCCGGGAGCGGCGCCAGTTCGGGCGCCCGATCATCGAGAACCAGGCGATCGCGTTCAAGCTGGCGGACATGGCGATGCAGATCGAGGCCGCCCGGGGCCTGATCTGGCGGGCGCTCTGGGAGAGCCGCAACGGGGCCGAGTTCAAGAAGGCCGAGGGCTCGATGGCCAAGCTCTTCGCGGGCGAGGTCGCGGTCAAGGTCACCGAGGAGGCGATCCAGATCTGCGGCGGCTACGGCTACATTCGCGATTTCCCGGTCGAGAAGTGGCACCGCGACGCCAAGATCTACACCCTCTTCGAGGGAACCTCGGAGATCCAGCAGCTGGTGATCAGCCGCACGCTGGCGGTCGGCTAGCCCGCCTTGACTGCGCTGGCGGCCGCGCCGGGGCGGCTGGAGGGGCGCCGGCGGCGGCTGCTGGGGGCCGCGCTCGCCCTTTTCTCCGAGCGCGGCTACCACGACAGCTCGGTGGACGACGTGGTGGCGGCGGCGCGGATGTCGAAGTCGGCCTTCTACCAGTATTTCGATTCCAAGCAGCACTGCTGCCGGGTGCTCCTGGAGATCGAGGGCGGGGCCCTGCTGAACAGCGTCCTGGCGGCGGCGCTGGGTCCCGGCGACCACCGGACCCGGCTTCGCCGCGGCGTCCACGGCTTCGTCGAGGCCTGCTTCAGTCGGGCCCCGGTGGCCCGCCTGCTGCTGGTGGAGTCGGTCGGCCTCTCGGAATCGATCGAGCGGGTCCGCCACCAGATCCACGGCGACTTCGCGGGCATGGTCGAGGCCGAGATCCGGCGGGCCCAGGCCGACGGCGAGCTGACCGGGATCGACCCCGTGGTCTACGGGCGGGCGGTGGTCGGCGCCGCCAACGAGGCCACCGCCTGGTTCCTCCAGGCCGGAGGCAACCCGGCCGGGCTGGCCGCCGAGCTCTGCCGGATCTTCGCCATCTGAGCCCGAAGGCACCGGCGTGGGGGCTGGGCTGGGTCCGCGTGATCGAGGTAGAGGTGCGCGACCGGGCCGCCGGCCCCCGGCCGGCCCTCTTCGGCCCGTTCTCGGCTCGTTCCCGATCCTTGCCATCCGAACGAATGTTCGGTGTGATATCCACATGAGAACCCTGGCCACCCAGGTTCGCCTGAAGCGCGCGATCCGCCTCCACACCGAGATCGCGGCCCGCCTGGCCGGCGAGGGGCCCGACCTCCTGCTGGCCGCGGTCGCGAGCGCCCGCCTGCTGGACGTCCTGGGCGGAGTCCGGGCCGCGTGGACCGCGGACCTCGGCCAGGCCGGCAGCCCGGCCGAGATGGCGGCGCTGCGCCGCCACGTGGGCCGGGCTCTGAGCGCCCTGGAGGCGGCCGCGGCCGGCCTCGAGCGCCCGGGCGCCGAGCTGGCCGCTCTGGTCACAGAGTTCCGCGAGGCGGCGGTGCCGCTGGTGTTCTTCCTGCGCGGCCTGGAGGAGACCGGCGATGAGTCGCTGCTCGCCTTCCTGGCTCCGCGGCCGCTCCGCCGCAGCGCCTGACCTCCCGGGGGGGTCTCCACCCTGACTCGGGCTCGATGCTGTCTTTAACGGTCATTATCGACAGCATTGGGGGGCGGCGCTGACCCGGTGGGTCGGTAGGGTCTTCCGCGGGCTGCCCGGGCTTCCCCGCTGGGGACGGTTCCCCCGGCGGGTCATCGGAGCTTAGCCTTCGATCAGCTCCGAGGCCAGGGTCGTGATTTGTAGGGTGCCAGGTTGGAACACGTTCTTGAGCAGCGGCGTGATGAAGGTGTACGTATATACGGCCTTCACAGTGACGACGTCACCCGCCTTGACGCACTCAGACTGCGTATAGTTGCCGCCCCCGGACTTGGCGGCTCCAGTGAAGGCGTTGCTGCTCACGCTGTACTGGCCACACGGAGTGCCACCGCCGGTGCCCGGGATCAGGTAGCTCACGGTTATGTAGGACGGGAGTCCGCTCGAGAAGTCCACGTTCTTCACGTAGGCAGGCACGGCGGTCAGGATCAGCCGGCTTTCGATCGTGTCGGCGGCTGGGGGGTTGGCGTTGGTCCAGGCGGTGGGGTTCACGGAGCCATAGCGAGCTGCCGTACGGGTCGCGTGCAGGCGGCCTACCTGCCGATCCCGTCCGGATTCGTCGCGGTCACCATTCCCACCGGTGAGCAGCAGGGCGTCGCCGGCTACGTCTAGGTCGGCGACTACATCTCGGTCATCGTCTCGATGGCGGGCAAGGTGGGCCAGAACTCGCGCACCGTGTTCACCAACCTGCACGTGATCAAGGTCGGGGCCGCGATCCCCGATGTCGCCTCGGCAGACGGCAAGAGCACCCAGCCGGCGCCGCCGCGGACCGGGGGCGTCTCCTCCAGCCTGACGGTGGTCATGACCCAGTGCCAGGTCGAGTTCTTCAACTGGTTCTCCAACAACGGGGCGATCCTCAAGTACACGCTGGAGTCGTACAAGGACTACCAGCCGCAGGACACCAAGGTGGACGCCGCCTGCCCGTCCGCCACCGCCGCCCGGGGCACGACCGTCGACGACATCAAGGCGCGCTGGCCCGGCCTGGTTGCCTGATCACTTGACCTCCTACCTGGCCGGCGGCGGGCTGGTCGCCGTCGGGATCTTCCTCACCGTCTGGAGCCTGGGCCGCCGCCGTCCCAGCCTGGACGCGCTCAGCGCCCGGCTCCGCGTCTACGACGGGCCGATGACCAGCGATGAGGCTGAGATCCTGCTCAACACCACCTCGTTCGCCGAGCGCATCATCATCCCCGCCGTCAACCGCCTCGGGGAATGGCTGGCCACCCGCACCTCGACCAAGCAGCGAGCTGTGCTCCAGGGCAAGCTGGAGATCGCCGGCCGGCCGGCCGGCCTCACCCCGGAGACCTTCATGTCGCTCCGGATCACCGCCGCGGTGGTGCTCTTCGTGGCGGCGCTGGCGGGCGGCTTCCTGCTTCACAACGTGCTCATCGAAGCCATCGGAGGCGCCTTCGGGGCGTTGCTCGGCTATCTCTACCCCACCCTGTGGCTGAACCAGAAGATCGGCGGCCGCCGCCAGCAGATCCAGCGGGCGCTGCCTGACTGCCTGGACCTGCTGACCATCTCGGTGGAGGCGGGCCTCAGCTTCGACCTCGCCACCCAGCGGGTGGTCCAGAAGTTCAAGAACGCGCTGGGCACCGAACTCCTCCAGGTGCAGACCGAGATCCAGCTGGGGCGGCCCCGGATGGAGGCCCTGGACGCGATGGGCCGGCGTTCGGGAGTCGATGACCTTCACAACTTCGTCCAGGCCGTCATCCAGTCGGAGCAGATGGGCGTCGGGATCGGCAAGATCCTGCGCCTGCAGTCCGACGAGATCCGGCGCAAGCGCCGCCAACGGGCCCAAGAGAAGGCGGCACAGGCCACCCTCAAGATGCTGCTGCCGATGGTCGGCTGCATCTTTCCCACGCTCTGGATCGTTCTGCTCGGGCCGGCGATCCTGATCATCGTCAAGACCAAGGGCGCTCCCTGAACCTGGACCGGCCCCCTCTCGTCAACGGCCGATCCGGCCCAGCGCTCGAGCCAGCACCGCGGCATCGAGCCGGCCCTCCCCCACCACCCGGCCGTCGACCAGGACCACCGGTACCCTGAAGTCGTAAGCCGCGAACAGCCGCTCGTCGGAGTCGACATCCATGAGCACCGGATCGGCTCCGGCCTCGCGCAGTAGCGCCAACGCCTCGTCGCACAGATGGCAGCCCTGGCGAGTGACCAGCTCCACCCGCATCGCCGTCGAGCCTAGCAGGCTGTTGAAAAAGGAATCGGCGGATCTGCGGCGCCCATGCGGTCCATCTGCGGCGTCCCCTTCTGCGCTCCTCGCTTACGCACTCAAAGTGCGCGCGCTCTGGTGCTCGGCTCATCCTTGCACCTGGACCACCTGGACACCGCAGCCCTCGCCGACCTCTTTCATCAGCCTGCTAGCCGTTCCGGCCTCAGCCGGTCGGAACCCGCAGGCGCTGGCCGGCGCGCAGGTTCGGCCCCGCCAGGCCGTTGGCGGTCTCGATGGCGGCCACGCGCTCGCGGACGTCGGCGTTCGGGTAACGTTCCGAGGCGATCTGCCACAGCGTCTGCCCCGGGGCGACGGTGACGGACTCATACCTGGCGGGCGGCCCGCCGTGGACGGCATGGGCGAACCCGAATCCGAAGCAGGTGAACGCGCCCAGCCCCACCGCGAGCCGGCGGGCCCGGGATCGCCAGCGCCGAGGTGGCCGGCGGCGGCTGATCGAAGCGTAGTCCGTCGCCGGCCACCTCGGCACGGCAAGCTGCCGGGCGAGCGGCCGCAGGATGCGGGTGGCCGGTGAACTCCAGTCGTACATCTGTTCGTCAGAAAGCCTAGCCGAACAGGTGTTCGCGGTCAAGGCGGGGCGAACAAAAGTTTGCCATTGCTCAGCAGGCTTGCTAGGATGACCACACCTCGGCGTCGCCGAACCGCCCGTAGCAGCCAGCGAGGAAGGCAGAGTGTTGAACCAAGAGCTCACCGACCGGCAGTCGAAGATCCTGGAATACATCCGTTACGTGACCCGCGTCCGCAACTACCCGCCCAGCGTCCGGGAGATCGGGGAGGCGGTCGGCCTCTCGTCCAGCTCCACCGTCCACAACCACCTGAACCAGCTCGAGCGCCGGGGCCTCATCAAGCGTGACCCCAGCAAGTCTCGGACCGTCCAGCTGGTGCAGGGTGCCGAGGAGGCGGAGGAGCGCCGCAACGCGGTCTCGATCCCCATCGTGGGCAACGTGGCCGCCGGCTCCCCGATCCTGGCCGAGCAGAACATCGAGGATCACCTGCTGGTCTCCCCCGATCACGCCCAGGAGGGCTGGTTCGCGCTCCGTGTGCGTGGCGACTCGATGGTCAATGCCGGCATCCTCGACGGCGACCTGGTGATCGTCCGGCCCCAGCAGGACGCCCCCGACGGCACCATCGTGGTGGCCCTGGTGGAGGAGGAGGCCACCGTGAAGCGGCTCGACCGCTCCACGGGCCGGGTCCGCCTGGTCGCCGAGAACCCGCACTACGAGCCGATCGTGCCCGACCGGGTGTCGATGGTGGGTGCGGTCAGGGGCGTCGTCCGCAGCTACCGGTAGCCGTCGCCGGCGGCCTAAAGGATCAGGTGGCGACGCCGGGCTCGCGGAGGGCGTCGTTGAGGCTGACCTTGAGGTCGGTACGCTGGTCGCGCCAGCCGATGATGAGGCCGGTGGCGACCTGGAACTCGCCGGCCGGGAAGGTCCGCGAGCGGCTGCCGGGGATCACGATCGCGCGCGGTGGCACCGATCCCCGGTGCTCCGCCACCTGGGCACCGGTGACATCGAGGATCGGGGTCGACGAGGTGAGGACCACGTTGGCCCCCAGCACCGCCCCCTCGCCGACGACGACGCCCTCGGTGACGATGCAGCGGCTGCCGATGAAGGCGTGGTCCTCCACGATCACGGGACGGGCCTGGACCGGCTCCAGCACCCCTCCGATGCCCACCCCCCCGGCCAGATGGACGCCGGCCCCGATCTGGGCGCAGGAACCGACGGTGGCCCAGGTGTCGACCATGGTCCCGGGCCCCACCCAGGCGCCCAGGTTGACGTAGCTCGGCATCAGGATCACGCCCGGCGCCAGATAGCAGCCGTAGCGCGCCACCGCCGGGGGAACCACGCGGACGCCCGTCCGCTCGTGATCGCGCTTGAGCGGGATCTTGTCGCGGTACTGGAAGGGGCCGCTCTCGACGGTTTCCATCCCGCGCTGGCGGAAGTAGAGCAGGATCGCCTTCTTGACCCACTCGTTCACCCGCCAGCCCTCGGCGGTGGGCTCGGCGCTGCGCACCTCGCCCCGGTCGAGCCGGCGGATCGTCTCTTCGACCGCCTCGGGGTC
>JBBSHA010000049.1:0-10353 GCA_038253595.1 Candidatus Dormibacterales bacterium | reverse complement strand
CCGGCCCGCCGGGGGGGCGCCGGCGCCGGCCGGGCTCGGCGCCCGCGGGGCCGGGTCGGCACCGGCCGGGCTCGGCACCCGCCCGGCCCCGAGCGCCACCGCCGGCCGCCCGGCGGCGGCCTCCACGGCCAACACCTTCTCGACCGCCTGGCTGGCCGCCAACCCCGCCCCCGACCTCGGCCTGCGGGCCCAGAGCCTGGTGGTGGTCGACCTCGATTCCCGCCAGGTCCTCCTCGCCCGGGACATGCACACCAAGCGGGCGCCCGCCAGCCTGACCAAGATGCTGACCGCCATGGTGGTCGCCGACCTGGCCTCCCTGGACCTGGAGGTGACGGTGCCCAAGGCGGCGACCGAGATCGAGCCGGACGTGATGGGACTCTCGGAGGGCGAGGTGGTGACGGTGCGGACGCTTCTGTACGGGCTCTTTCTGGACTCCGGCAACGACGCCGCCGAAACCCTGAGCCGGACGCTGGTCAGCCGCGAACGCTTCCTGGGCCTGATGAACGCCAAGGCCGCCAGGCTGGGGATGAGCGATTCCCGGTTCGTCAACCCGAGCGGGCTGGACGAGCCGGGCCACCGGAGCACGGCGTACGACCTGGCGCTGGCAGCAGGCGCCCTGGCGGCTCATTACCCGGCGCTGCTGGAGATCGCCGGCACCCGCGAGAAGCCGATCGCCGCCACGGCAGTGCACAAGGCCTTCGATCCCTTCAACCTCAACAAGCTGCTCTGGACATATCCCGGGGCTACCGGCCTCAAGACCGGCTACACGGACGATGCGGGCGGCTGCGTGACCGCGACCGCGAGCCGGGGCGACCGCCGCCTGGTGACGGTGGTCCTGGGGGCCGACCTGTTCTTCACCGAGGCCTCCAGAGCACTCGACTACGGATTCGGTACGGCCCGCCGCCCGTAGGTCTCCAGTGGACCGTATCTGCAGTCCACTAGACTTCGCCTGGCATGGTCCCGATCGAAGGTATCAGCGCCCTGGAGGTCCTCGACTCCCGGGGCAACCCCACCCTGCGGGTAATGGTCGAGACCCCCTTCGGCGCCGGTACCGCGACTGTCCCCTCGGGCGCCTCGACAGGGACCCACGAGGCGATCGAACTGCGGGATGGCGACCCCGGCCGCTACGCGGGCAAGGGGGTCCTCAACGCGATGGCCAGCGTCGAGGGGGAGATCGCCGCCGCCATCGAGGGCATGGACGCGTTCGACCAGGCCGGCATCGACAGCACCCTGATCGACCTCGACGGAACCCCCAACCGGAGCCGGCTCGGGGCCAACGCGATCCTGGGCGTCTCGCTGGCCTGCGCAGCCGCTGCCGCCGCGGCCCAGGAGGTGCCGCTTTACCGATACCTGGGGGGCGTCCAGGCCGGCCTGCTGCCCCTGCCCATGGCGAACATCCTCAACGGGGGCGCCCACGCCGACAACAACGTCGACCTCCAGGAGTTCATGGTCTGCCCGGTCGGCGCCGGTAGCTTCGCCGACGCCATCCGCGCCACCGCCGAGGTCTACCACGCCCTCAAGAAGGTGCTCAACCAGGGTGGCCTGGCCACCGGGGTCGGCGACGAGGGCGGCTTTGCCCCCCAGCTGAAATCGAACGAGGAGGCCCTCCAGCAGATCATGGAGGCGATCGCGAACGCCGGCTACAAACCGGGCGCCGACATCGCCCTGGCCGTCGACGCCGCTTCCAGCGAGTTCTACCAGGACGGCGCCTACCGGCTGGCGGGCGAGGGCCGGACGCTCGGCGCTGAGCAGCTGGTCGAGCTCTACGAGGGGTGGCTGGAACGCTATCCGATCGTGTCGATCGAGGACGGCATGGCCGAGGACGACTGGGACGGCTGGAAGCTGCTCACGCAGCGGCTCGGCGACCGGGTCCAGCTGGTCGGAGACGACCTCTTCGTGACCAGTGCCGAGCGCCTCCAGCGCGGCATCGTCGAGGGCGTCGGCAACTCGATCCTGATCAAGGTCAACCAGGTCGGCACGCTGACCGAGACCCTGGCCGCGATCGAGCTGGCCCGTGCCTCCGGCTACAGCGCGGTGATCTCCCACCGCTCGGGCGAGACCGAGGACACCACGATCGCCGACCTGGCGGTGGCCACCGGGGCGGGCATGATCAAGACCGGAGCGCCCGCCCGTTCGGAACGGGTGGCCAAGTACAACCGGCTCCTGGAGATCGAGCACGAGCTGGGCGCGTCGGCCCGCTATGCCGGGCGCAGCCGCCTCCGAAGCCGACCCGGCTGATGCAGCCGGACTCGCGGGTGGTCCACGCCGGCCGCGACCCGCGAGCCCGGGAGCCGCTGGCGCCTCCCATCGTGCAGACCGCGGTCCACGTCTTCGAGGACCTGGACGACTACGAGGCGGTCGCCTCGGGCCGCTCGCCGGGCCACGTCTACGGCCGCAACTCCAACGAGAACGTGGAGATGCTGGCGGGCGCCGTGGCGGCGCTTGAGGGTGCCGAGGCCGGGCTGGCGGCCGCCTCCGGAATGGCGGCGATCTTCGCGGGGCTGCTGGCGGTTGTCCCCGCCCCGGCCCCGATCGTGGTGGGGGCCGATGCCTACGGGGTCACCCTGGCCATGCTCCGGGCCGACTTCGTGCCCCTCGGCTACGAGCTGCGCGAGGTGGACCTGACCGACCTCGAGGCGACCCGGCGGGCCCTGCCCGGGGCCGGTCTGCTGCTGGCGGAGACGATCACCAACCCGCTCTGCCGGGTGGCCGACCTGGACGCCGTCTGCTCGCTGGCGGCCGCCGCCTCGGTGCCCGTGCTGGTCGACAACACCTTCGCCTCGCCGGTGCTCTGCCGGCCGCTGGAACACGGCGCGACCGCCGTGGTGCACAGCGTCACCAAGTACATCGGAGGTCATTCCGACCTCGTCGCCGGGGTCCTCGCCGGCCGCCGCGAGCTGATTACAGCGGCCCGGACGAGGCTGGTCCGCACCGGCGCCACCCTGGGGCCGTTCGAGGCCTGGCTGGCCCTCCGCGGCCTGCGCACTCTCCACCTGCGCATGCGCCGCCACAGCGAGGGCTCGCTGCGGCTGGCCGAGGGCCTGGCCGGGGAACCCGGCGTGGTCCGGGTCCATCACCCCCTGCTCGAGGGATCGCCGTTCGAGCCGGCGGCCCGCCGCCTGCTCCCCGAAGGCGCGGGCGGGATGCTGGCCATCGACCTCGAGGGCGGCCGGGTATCGGTCCAGCGGATGCTGGGGCGGCTGGCCATGGTCCGCTTCGCGGCCAGCCTGGCCGGGGTCGAGACCACGATCTCCTACCCGGACATCACCTCCCACCGCGCCCTCAGCCCGGCGGAGCGGCTGGCCCAGGGGATCACCCCCGGCACGGTGCGGATCTCGACCGGGATCGAGGACCCGGCCGACATCCTCGAGGACTTCCGCCAGGCCATCGCCTGAGGTGCGCATCTACACCCTGGTCCAGCTCTTCGAGGTGGCCGTCTTCGGCCTGGTCCTGGTCTACGGCCTGCTCGCGCACCGGCCCAGCCTGGCCATTCTCGGTGGCGGCCTCCTGGTGGGCAAGGCCACCCTCAACATCCTGACCCCGGAGGGCGGCACGGTGCTCCGCCGCTCGATGGTCGGCTACGGCGCGGGCGCGGTCTACGTCGCCCTGGCGGTGGCCTACCTGAAGCTGCTGGCCTGAGCGGAACAGGCGGGGCGTCCGAGGCGGTTCCTAGACTGGTCATGATGTCGATCCGGACCGGGCTGGACTCGATCGCCCAGCTCGTGGGAAAAACCCCACTGCTCCGGATCCGGCTCTTCGAGAAGAGGTATCCCGGTCTCGAGGTCCACGCCAAGGCGGAGTGGTTCAACCCCGGCGGCTCGGTCAAGGACCGCGCGGCACTGGCGATGATCGAGGCCGGCGAGCGCAGCGGGCGCCTGACGCGGGACCGGATCCTGATCGACTCCACCTCCGGCAACACGGGGATTGCCTACGCCCTCCTGGGCGCCGCCAAGGGCTACCGGGTGCGCCTGGTGATGCCGCGGAACGTCACCCCCGAACGCAAGCAGCTGGTGGCCGCGTACGGGGCGGAGGTCGTTTTCTCGGACGGCATGGAGGGCTCGGACGGCGCGATCCGCCTTTGCCGCGAGATGATCGCCGCCGACCCCGACCTCTACTTCTACCCCGACCAGTACAACAACCCGGCCAACTCGCAGGCCCACTACGAAGGGACGGCCGCCGAGATCCTGGAGCAGACCGGCGGCCGGGTGACCCACTTCGTGGCCGGGCTCGGCACCACGGGCACGTTCAGCGGCACGGCCCGCCGCCTCAAGGAGGCAGCACCGGGGCTGACCGCCATCGCGGTTCAGCCGGAGGACGCCTTCCACGGGCTCGAGGGTCTGAAGCACCTGCCGTCCTCGATCATGCCCGGCATCTGGCAGCCGGAGCTGGCGGACGCAGTCTGGGGGGCGCCGACCGAGCCCTCGTACGACCTCGCCCGGAGGCTGGCCCGGGAGGAGGGGCTGCTGGTCGGCCACTCCTGCGGCGCGGTGCTCTGGGCGATCGAACGGCTGGCGGCGGAGGGAGCGACCGGCGTGCTCGTGACGGTGTTCCCGGACGGCGGAGATCGCTACCTCTCCACCGGCTTCTACCGGTCCCGGGCTTGAGGGTCACCGCCGCCGCCTACGAGGAGATCCGGAGCCACGCCGCCGACGGCTACCCGGACGAGGTCTGCGGGATGCTGATCGCCGCCAAGGGGGGCGGCGTGGTGACGGAGACCAGGCGTGTGCGCAACACGGTCGTCGATCGCTCGCGCGACCGCTACGAGATGGATCCGATCGACCAGATCCGGATCCAGCGCGACTGCGACGACTCCGGCCTCGAGATCCTCGGCTACTACCACTCGCACCCGGATCACCCGGCCCAGGCTTCGATCACCGATGTCGCTCGGGCCTGGGCCGGCCCGGTCTACGTGATCGTGTCCTGCCTGGGCGGTGAGGTGGTGGCCGGCAACGCCTTCGCGGCTGAGCGCGACGGCGGTCCGATGCGACCGGAGCCGCTCGAGATCGCCTGACCCACGCGGCCTCAGCCAGGCTCGCCCCAGCGCCGGTAGGCCTGGTCGGCCAGGGTCGCCAGCACGGCGGCGCCGAGGCCGGCGGCGAACAGGGCCCGCGACACGTCGAGGAGGAAGGCCAGCCACGCGCCCAGCAGGGCCGCGGTGGCCACCCCGTTGAGGATGGCGCGGGGCAGCGAGAGGTGGAGGGCGGGGCGCTGCGTCAGCCGCGCCAGCCGGGCCGGCACCTGGCCCACGTCGAACCAGAGCGCCAGCTGGAAGACGGCATACAGGGTGGCGACCGCCGCCAGCCCGATCCGCCACCGATCCACTTGCTTCAATGGTGCCTTGAACCAGCGCCCCGTCGCGCCGCCCGTCCCTCGCCTCTGGCTCAACCGCAACGTCCTGGCGATCGGGCTGGCCGACCTGATGGCCGACTTCAACTACGAGATGGTGCTGGCGGTGCTGCCGCTGTTTCTCACAGCCGGCCTCGGCGCCCCCGCCTACGCGGTGGGCCTGGTCGAGGGGGTGGCGGACGGCTCGTCGGCCCTGGTGCGCGTCGCCAGCGGCTGGTACAGCGATCGCATCGCCTGGCGCAAGAGCCTGGCCGCCGGCGGCTACGCGGCGACGGTCGCGGGCCTGGCCACGATCGGCCTGATCTCGATCTGGCCCCTGGTCGTGGTGGCCCGCGGCCTGGCCTGGGTGGGGAGGGGGGTCCGCCAGCCGATCCGCTCCTCGATGCAGGCGGGTTCGGTGGAGCGCGCCGACTACGGGAAGGCGTTCGGGTTCCACGAGGCGCTGGACACGCTGGGCGCCCTGCTCGGGCCGACCGTCGCCTTCGTGCTGATCGCCACCGGGCACGGCTTCCGGGCCGTCTTCTTCGTGGCCGTGATCCCGGGCGTCGCCTGCGTCCTCCTCTTCGCCCTGCTGACCCGAGATCTTCGGGGCGCGCCCCGACCGGCGCCCCGCTGGGCTCCCCTGCCGGCCTCCTTCTGGCGCCTGACCGCCGCCGTTTTCGTGTTCGGACTGGGCAATTTCGCGCCCGCCTTCTTCACCCTGCGTGCGGCCGAGATGCTGCAGCCCGAACTCTCGCGGCCCGCCGCGCTGAGCGGAGCCGTCCTCTTCTACATCGCCCACCAGGCGGTCGGCACGCTGGCCTCGTTCCCCGGCGGCTGGCTCGCCGACCGGGTGGGCCGGGTGCCCGTGCTGGCCTTCGCCTACGCCGTCTTCGCGGCCGCCTGCGGAATCGGGATCGCAGGCCACGGGCCGCCGGCGGTGGCCTGGCTGGCGCTGGCGGTGGGCATCCAGGCCCCTCTGGTGAGCGCCACCGAGAACTCGATCACCGGTTCCCTGGTCGAGGATGCCATCACGGGGACGGCCTTTGGGGTGCTGGCGGGCATCAACGGCATTGCCGACCTCGTCTCCAGCGTTGCCGTCGGCCTGATCTGGACCCTCGCCGGATCGCCCCGCGCCCTCGCCTTCGGCGGCATCCTGGCACTGATGGGGGCCGTTCTGCTGACGATCCTGCGCCCGGCCCCGGACCGCCGGTCGCCGGCCTGAGGCGGAGACAATACGGCGGGCGATGCCGAGGTGCTCCCCTGTCTAGAGGACGGGCTCGAAGGCGGCCCGCATCGTCCTCCCGCGCACCAGCCAGATGATGCACCCCGGGAGGGCGACATTGACCAGGGTCGACACCAAGCCTCGGCTGGCACCGATCGGGAGCGCGAGCTGAAGCACTGAGCCGATGAGGCAGGCGCTCTCGAGGGCGATGGCCCAGCCGCGCGCTCGGCGCCAGCGCAGGTGCAACCCGATTCCGAGGATCGCCGCGGCGGTGGCCAGCGCCAGGGTGGCGAGGCTGAGGACGAACATCGATCGAAAGCCGGCGATGGCGAAGGGGATCGCCGAGAGTCCGGCCAGACCCCAGAGGGTCGCCTGGAGGAGGAGCAGCACGAGGGCGATCTCCGGTCGGGCGGTGGCTTGGCGCATGTCCCTCAGCTCCTGTGGATGGCGATTTCGACGGCCGGGTCGATGTCCGGTGAAAAGCGGCCGCCCCTGGGGTTGTCGACGATCCAGACGTGCAGCATCGGGGGGGCGCTGACGGCGATGGCGCCCAACGGGCAGTTCGCGAAGGGCGTCATCAGGCTGAACCCGAGGTCGAGGGGCGTGAAGCAGATGTTCTGGTGCTGGTGCCAGGCCGTGAGCGGGCCCCCGGGGTCAGGCCCGAATTGGTTCAAATGGGGCATCTGGAACATCGCGCCCATCAGCACCGGGCCGTGCGTGCTGTTGCCGTAGACCAGGCCCTGCGGGCGGTGCGGGTCCATGACGTAGCCCGCCTTGACGTAGGCCTGGTTCATCCAGTGCGTCGAGCGATGGCTGGAGGCTCCCCCCGGCCGGTAGCCCGCCGACCACGCCTGGTGCCAGTCGCGATAAGTCAGGATGGCGTCGCGCGTCATCACGAACGAGCGCGGCGCACCTCAGCTGCTGCTGGGATGCTGTCAAGGATCTTGGTTTCACCGCGGGGGTCGAGCACCAGCAGAATCGAGTCTTCTGGAGCACCTGCCCGATTTCTTGGCGGCTGCGGTCAATCGGCGGGCAGCTTCAGGACCTGGCGGCGGACCAGGTACTCGGGGATGGCCGCCATCGGGGGCCGTTCCCAGTCGGCGATCTCCTTCACCTCCAGGAAGAAGCGGTCGTTGGTGTAGTGGATCAGCTTCATCGAGCGGTTGACCTCCTCCAGGAGGTGGATGCGGTGGCGGTCGCCCAGCCGCTTCACCGCCACCTGCATGATCGCGAACGCCATCTTGCTGAGGTCGAAGAGCTCCTGGTTACGGTGGATGCGGACCCCAAGGTCCGTCTGCGCGATCCGGTTCAGACCGAAGTTCTCGAGGACGTCGATCAGGTGCCCGATCTCGACCCCATAGCCGGTGAAGAAGGGCAGCCTCTCAAGAACCTCGCGGCGTCCCGCGTACTCGCCCGACAGCGGCTGCAGCAGCCCCGACAGCTCCGGGTAGAAGAGGTTGATCAGGGGCCGCGCGGCCAGCTCGGTGACCCGCCCGCCGCCTGCGGTCTGGAGCACGCCGCCGAAGTTCAGGGGCCGGGTGTAGAAGCCCTTGACATAGCCGATCCGGGGGTCTGTCAGCAGGGGCCCGATGACGCCGTAGACGAACTGGGGGTGGATGTTGGAGATGTCGGTGTCGCACCAGGCGACGAGGTCGCCCCTCAGCAGGTGGAGGCTCTTCCAGAGCGCCTCCCCCTTGCCCCTGAAGCTGCCCAGGTCGGGCATGATCGCGGAGTGCTCGACCACGGGCACGCCGAGGCCGCGCGCGATGTCGATGGTGCCGTCGGTGGAACCGCTGTCGATCACCACCAGTTCGTCGAGCAGAGCCGCCCGCTCCTGGAGCGCGCGCTTCAGCACCTTTAGTACCCGGCCGATGGTGGCGGCCTCGTTGAGCGTCGGCAGGCCGAGGCTGATGGTCAGCCGCTGCCGCCGCTTCAACTCCGCCAGGCGGCGCACGTCCCTGAACTCGCGGGAGTGGAAGGTGTTCTCGGCGAACCACTTGTCGACCACCGCCGAGAGGTCCTCGGGCCGGCCCAGGAGCACGGTCGGCACCCGCTCCGGATCGTCCTCCGCCGGGTGGTCGGCCCGGGCGCTCTTGGCCACCACCACGGTACCCGGCAGCCTGCGCACCGTCTCCTCCAGCCGGGAGCCCACCACCACCGAGGAGCGTGCCGCCTCGGCGTAGGCTCCGAGCACGATCACGGCGTGGCGGCGGGCCTCGCGCCGGATCGCGTCGCTGGGCCGGGGGTCCTCGACCTCGATCAGCCGGTGGCGCAGACGGCCGAAGCCATCCAGCAGTCCGCGCAGCTGGCGGGACTCCCGCTGGCGCCGCTCCGGGGCGTGGCGGGGGTCGTAGACGTGCATCACGGTCAGCGGGACGCGGCGGGCGGCGGCCAGGGCGGCGGCCGCCCGGATCGCGAGGCTGGCGCTGGGGCCGCCCCGGACCGGCACCAGCACCCCCGGTTCGGCGCCGCTCGAAGCCCCGCGGTCAGGGTCGGGACGGACCAGCAGGAGGTCGGCGGGCGGGTCGGCGACCAGGTCGGCGACATTGCGGTCGTGGGGCCGGCGGGGGACCAGGCCCGGCCACTCCAGCACCACGATGTCCGTACCGTTCTCGAACACCGCCTCGCGCACGCCCTGGGCGAGGTTGTGGGCGACGCGGACCTGGACGCCGAGACCGGACCGGGCCCGGGTCTCGAGCGCGGTGATCCGCTGCAGAAGGCTGCGGTAGCGGCGGGCGACGGTGACGCTCTGGGCGATCGGCCGGTTGAGCGGCAGCTCCACCACCCCCAGCACGTGGCCGGAGCCATTCTCCCGCCGCTGCACGGCGGTGGCCACCTCCAGCAGCGCCGGCCCGGCCTGGGCGCGGCTGATCGGGATCAGCAGCCGCGGGTGCCTATCCGCCACGCGCGGCCCCGATCACGGCCTCGGTCCGGAGGAGCACCGAACGCCAGCCGTATTGCTCGGAGACGCGGCGCCGGAAGCGGGCCGCCCGGCCGTCCAGGGCCGCGGCCACGGCCGTCGCCACGGCGCCCGGTCCCGCCGCGGTCGCGAACGTGTAGGGAGCGTCCTCGCCGACCTCGCGCAGCACTGGGAGCGCCGCGCAGACCACTGGGGCCCGGGCCAGGGCCGCCTCCAGCAGGGGCAGCCCGAAACCCTCCGACTCGCTCGGCAGCAGGACGCAGTCGGCCATCCGGTAGAGCTCGGCCATGACCCGATCCGGCACCGGATGATCGTCTCCCGGGCCGGCCAGGTGGTGGAGAAAGCGCACCGACTCATCTAACCCGAGCCGGCTGGTGAGTGTCCGCAACTCGTCCGCGTAGGCGAGGTTGCCGGCGTCGTGGGCGCCGAGCGGGCCGCTCACCACCAGGCGCAGGCCGGGATGGCGGAGGCGCAGCTCGGCGGCGGCCTCGATCGCCAGTTCGATCCGCTTGCGGCGGGTGACCCGGACCGGTACCAGCACCAGCGGGCCGGGCCCGGCGAAGCCGCCCCGCTCCGCCAGGTCCAGGGTCTGCGGGCTGAGGCCTAGGAAGCCCGCCGGGTCGATGCCGTTGGGGACCACGGCCACGGCCCCTGCCTCCAGGCCCAGGCAGGCGCAGACCTCGGCCTGGCGGGCCGCCGAGATGGCCACGTAGGTGACGCCGGGCTGGGCCTCGTGGAGGATCGAGAAGGGGCGACCCGGCCGCCGGAAGGGGAGGTAGCGGTCGTTGACCCAGGCCAGGTCGTGGGTCCACGCCAGCAGCGGGCGGCCGAGGTCGACCAGCGCCGCGGCCAGCGGGAGGTTGAAGGGCCTGGTCATGACGTT
>JBBSHA010000048.1:0-10489 GCA_038253595.1 Candidatus Dormibacterales bacterium | reverse complement strand
GGCCTGGTGGTGGATCGAGTCGGGGCGACCCGGCCGCCGGACGGGGTGGTCGCGGTGGTTGCCCCCGGCCAGGTGGTGGGCCCCCGCCCGCCGGGGGCGGCCGAGGACGCCCAGCGCCGCGGCCAGCGGGAGGTTGAAGGGCATGGTCATGACGTTGTGGGCGATCACCACGTCGCGGCCGGCCAGCAGCGGGCCCAGGCGGCCGGCCAGCCGCCGCCGCAGGTCCTCGAAGGCGTCCGGGGCCGATTGCCCGGCCGCCAGCAACCCGGCCAGGGCCTCCACCTCGGGGTGCCGGGAGTCGATCTCGGGCACCACCTCGCCGGCGCCGTGACCGGTGACCACCATGACCTCGTGGCCCGCCTCCCGGAGCACCCGGGCCTGGGCTCCGAGCACCGCTTCCACGCCCCCGGTGACGGGCGGCGAGGTGTAGTGGAGGAGGGCCAGCCGCAAGCTCAGGCCGGTAGCTCCAGGTGCTTGATCCCGGACGGTCGGCGGTCCACGTCCACCCGCATGCTGCCGCCGTCGTTGCTGACCGTGAAGTCCAGCCGGCCGTCGCCCAGCCGCATGCCCTCCACCCGCAGGCGGCTGTAGAGCGAGGTGGGGAGGGGGTCGATCCGGAGCCGGCCCTCGAACATGTCCGCCTCCACCCCGACCAGGGTCTGCAGGAAGTGGTAGAGGGAACCGGCCCCCCAGGCCTGAGGGCTGCAGCTGACCAGGTACTCGCCGGGGCCGGAGTTGAAACGGCGATCGCGGGAGAAACCGCAGAAGAGTTCGGGGATGCGGTCGTCGGCGAAGCGGAGCGCCGCCTCCAGCACCGAGCGGACCACCAGCTCCGGCTCCGCGCGGTAGCCGTAGCGGCGCATCCCGGCCGCGATGATCGAGTTGTCGTGCGGCCACACCGAGCCGTTGTGGTAGCTCATCGGGTTGTAGGACACGGCCTGGCTGGAAAGGGTGCGGATGCCCCAGCCGGAGAACATGTCGGGCGCCATCAGCCGGCTCACCAGGTGCGCCGCCCGGCGGCGGTCGACGATGCCCGACCACAGGCAGTGGCCGGGGTTGCTGCTGATCGAGCGCACCTGCTTCTTGTCGCGGTCGAGGGCCTGGGCGTAGAAGCGTTCGTCCGCCATCCAGTAGAGCCGGTTGAAGCGGCGTCGCAGATCCGCCGCCTCGAGGTCCAGACGGTCGGCCTCGGCGGTGCGGCGCAGGCGCCGGAAGATGCGGGCCAGGCCGGACTTGGCGTGGAAGACATACCCCTGGACCTCGACCAGGGCGGCCGGGAGCGCCGCCGGCTCGCCGTCCGCCTCGGTCAGCGAGTTCCAGGAGTCCTTCCAGCCCTGGTTGCGGACCCCCAGCTTGGAGCGCTGCGTGTACTCGACCAGGCCGTCCTGGTCGAGGTCGCCGAAGCGATCGATCCACTCCAGCGCGGCCATCACATGGGGTGCCAGCTCGCTCAGGAGGTCGATGTCGCCGGTCCAGTCGAGCAGCTCGACCAGCAGGACCAGGAAGAGCGGGGTGGCGTCCACAGTCCCGAAGTAGGGGGTGTGGGGGACCTGGCCCAGCCGGGCCAGCTCGCCGAAGCGGATCTCGTGGAGGATCTTGCCCGGCTCCTCCTCCCGGTAGGGGTCGACACGGGTGCCCTGGTGGGCGGCCAGGTAGCGCAGGCTGCCCCGGGCCAGGTCGGGGTTGAGGCCCAGCGTCTGGAAGGAGGTGAGCAGGGCGTCGCGGCCGAAGGGCACGGCGTACCAGGGCACGCCCGCCGTCGGGTAGAGGCCGGTCGGCAGGTCGTCGCAGAGCACGCGGAGGTCCTCCCGGCTGCGCCAGACCAGCCGGCCGTCCAGCTCCTCGTTGTCGGTGCTGAAATCGGTGCAGGCCGCGTTCCAGGCCTGGTAGGTTCGCTCCAGCTCGCTCAGCGACCAATCGAAGTGGAAGTCGGGGTCCTGCTCGTCCCGGTCCATCAGGGGCAGGATGTCGACCAGCAGCACGAAGGTCTGCTGGGGCTGGAGGCGGACGGGGATTGTCGCCCGGCCCCGGCTCAGCCGGGGTACCGGGTCGAAGACCACCTCGGTGTCGCGGCGGACGCCGTCCAGGCCACGGTAGGCGAAGAGCAGACCGGTCTCGTGGACCGCGCACTCCTCGATCTCGCCCAGCATCGGCAGCGGGTGGTAGCCGCGGACCTCGAAGATGTCCAGGTAGTCGGCGTCGAAGCGCAGCTCCAGCTCGACCTCGATCGCCCGCACGTTGCAGTTCTGGAGGCCGATCCGCTCATGGAGGCCGTTGTGCACGAACCGGGTCCGGCGCAGGCTCAGGCTCTGCTTGGGGATGGAGCCCGGCTCACCCGGGGTGCCCAGCTCCGGGTTGACCAGCTGGAAGGTGGCCACGTAGGCGCGGTCCACGCTGTTGTTGAGGAGGATCGGAGGGCGGCCGTTGAGGCGCAGCTCGTACGTGGAGAGGAAGCGGGTGTCCGAGCGGTAGAGGCCGAACCCCGGCTCGTTGCCGGCGGCGATGTCGCCGTTCACGTCCGAAACCACGAAGACGTCGTTGTGCTTGAGGATTACGCGGTCTTCCAGCACTCCTGGGAATTCTAGGCGGACCTCCCCGCCCGGGGCCCGCCAACCCCGGGCCAGCGACAATGGGCAGAGTGCCCCGCCCCATCGTCGCCCTCGTGGGCCGCCCCAACACGGGCAAGTCCACGCTCTTCAACCGGCTGGTCGGCCACCGCCAGGCGATCGTCGACCGCCAGCCGCGGCTGACCCGCGACCGCCTCTACGGGGTGACCGAGTGGCGCGGCCGCGAGCTGACGGTGATCGACACCGCCGGGCTCGACCTGTCGGACGACGTTTCGCAGGCCGCGATCGAGGCCCAGACCCGGGTCGCGATCGAGGAGGCCCACGCGATCGTGTTCATGCTCGACGTGCGGGCCGGCCTGACGCCGGTGGACCGGGACATCGCGGGCATGCTCCGGCGCTCCCGGCGGCCGGTCGTGCTGGCCGCCAACAAGTCCAACACCGCGGCCCAGGAGCACCTCCGCCACGAGCTGTCAGAGCTCGGGTTCAGCGAGCCGGTCAGCGTCTCCGGTCAGCACGGCCTGGGGGTGGGCGACCTGCTCGACGAGGTCCTGGCCGTCCTCCCGCCAGCCGAGGTGGAGGAGCCCGCCGAGGCGGCCGCCGCCCGCCTGGCAATCATGGGCCGGCCCAACGTGGGCAAGTCCTCGCTCCTGAACCGGCTGCTGGGGGACGAGCGGGCGCTGGTCTCGGAGCTGCCGGGCACCACCCGCGACCCGGTCGACACCGAACTGCTCTTCGATGGAGTGCCGGTGGTGCTGGTCGACACCGCCGGGATCCGGCGCCGGGCGGCGGCCCGCGACCGCCTCGAGCACTTCAGCCTGCTCCGCGGGATCCGGGCGATGGAGCGGGCCGACGCCGTACTGCTGGTGATGGACGCCACCACCGGCGTTCTCAGCCAGGACCAGCACGTGGCCTCCTACGCCCTGGAGGCGGGCAAGGGCCTGGTCATGGCGGTCAACAAGATCGACTTGCTGGAGGGCCCGGAGCGCAAGACCGCGGTCTGGCGCAAGCGCCTCCAGAACGACTTCAAGTTCGTTCCCCACGCGCCCATCATCCCGATCTCGGCCAGGAGTGGGGAGGGGGTCGAGAGGCTGCTCCCGGCCGCCCTCGAGGTGGTCGGCCAGCGCCACGTCAAGGTCCCCACCCACGAGCTCAACCGGATGCTCCGCGAGGCCTTCCTGAGCCGGCCGCCGCCCAGCTTCAGGGGCAAGCGCCTGAACTTCAAGTACGCCACCCAGGCCGCCGCGGAGACGCCCACCATCGTGCTGTTCGTCAACGACGTGAACCTCCTCCACTTCTCCTACCGCCGCTACCTGGAGAACCAGATCCGCGAGCGCTACGGCTTTGCCGGCAACCCGATCCGGATCGTGCTCCGGCCCGGCAGCGAGCGGAGCCCGGCGGGCAGGCCCCGCTGATCCTGGCCACGGGGCTCCTGGCGGTGGCCGGCTACCTGGTCGGTTCGATCCCCACCGGCGTCCTGGCTGGCCGGCTGCTGGGCCGGCCCGATCCCCGCGATGTCGGCAGCGGCCGGGTCGGGGCCACCAACTCCCTCCGCGCCATGGGCCCCGGCGGAGGCGTGCTGGTGGCGGCCGTGGACCTGGCCAAGGGGCTGGGGCTGGCGCTGCTGGCCCGCCGCCTCACTGGGGGCAGCCCGCTGGAGGTCGGCACCGTGGGTCTGGCGACCGTGCTCGGCCAGGTCTGGTCGGTCTTCCTGCTCGGCCGCGGCGGCCGCGGGGTGGCCACGTCGGCGGGCGTCGCGCTGGCGATCTACCCGCCCGCCATGCTGGTGGCGGCGGCCGTTCTGGTTCTGGCGATCAGGATCGGGCGGATCGTCTCCGCGGCCTCGCTGCTGGCCGCGGCGGCGTTGGTGGCGGCGGTGGCGGTGGGCACCCGCCAGGCGGGCTGGACCCTGGTGGCGGCCGCCCTCTGCCTCACGGTCTGGCTGGCCCACCTCGACAGCATCCGCCGGCTCGCGGCCGGGACCGAGCCGCGTTTACAGAATCGTGGCAACCCCAAGACAGGCGTCTGACAGCTGACGGGTGGTCTAATGGCGTGGCAATCGTCATGAGCGGACAGAAGGTGCTGGTGGTCGACGACGAGGAGCACATCCTGGAGCTGGCCCGGCTCTACCTCTCGCGGGAGGGCTACACGATCGAGACGGTCTCCGACGGCGCGCAGGCAGTGGCGCGGTTCGGCGCTGTCAAGCCCGACCTGGTCGTCCTCGACATCATGCTGCCCAATGTGGACGGGCTGACCATCTGCCGCGAGATCCGCAAGCTCAGCCAGGTCCCGATCATCATGCTCACCGCCCGCGACGAGGTGACGGACAAGGTGGTCGGGCTGGAGCTGGGGGCGGACGACTACTTGACCAAGCCCTTCCACCCCCAGGAGCTGGTGGCGCGCGCCAAGGCGCTGGTCCGCCGGGCCCATCTCGAGCCCGACCAGCCCAAGCTGGTCCGGGCCGGGCGGCTGGAGATCGACCTCGAGCGCCACGAGGTGCGTTTCGGCGACCGGCGGATCCAGCTCCGGCCCAAGGAGTTCGACCTGATCGCGCTGCTGGCCCGCCACCCGGGCCGCGTCTTCCAGCGCAGCGAGCTCCTGGACCTGGTCTGGGGGTACGACTTCCCGGGCTACACGCGCACCGTCGATGTGCACGTGCAGCAGCTGCGCGAGAAGCTGGCCGAGGGCGGGGTGGCCGACCCCACGATCGTCACCGTCTGGGGCGTCGGCTACAAGCTGGAGATGAGCGGAAGCTGAGCCTCCGCTTCCGGCTGCTGCTGTCCGCGGTCGGTATTGTCGCCGTGAGCCTGGTTCTCAGCGGGGCCCTGACCTGGCTCCTGGTGAGCGGCCTGGAGGTCACCAACGCCAAGGAGCAGCTCGACCGCAACGCGCTCGTCTACGCACCCGCCGTCGAGCGCCGGGAGTGCCAGGTGCCGGCCGTGTCGGGGAATCTCTGCCAGGCCGGCAAGGTGAACACCGCCGCCGCATACACCGACCAGCTGGTGCAGCTGAGCGAGAGCCTGGCGGGCGACCGGCTGCTCCTGCTCGACCGCGACCGCCAGGTGGTGTTCGACAGCCAGAACCAGGCTGCTCTGGGGCAGTCGATCGCGGCCGGACGGACGGCGCCCCGCCGGCTCTCCGGCGAGGAGGTCCAGCAGACCCAGTTCACAACCCGGGGCGAGTCCTTCCTGGGTGCCGCCGCCCGCGTCAAGACCTGCCCGGCCGGGGCCCAGGCCGGCCGCCCGCCTGTATGCCGGAACCCGATCCGGGCCTCCTACGTGGTCCTGGCCCGGCCCGAGGGGACTGTCGCCGCGCGCGCCTCCGAGGAGCTGGTCCCCCTGCTTCTGGAGGCGGGCCTGGCCGCGCTGGCGCTGGCACTCCTGGTGACCCTGCTCCTGAGCCGGGCCCTGACCCGCCCCCTGCGCGAGCTGCAGAGCGGGGCCGAGGACATCGCGGCCGGTAACTACTCGCGCCGGGTGCGCGTGCGCGGCGCCAACGAGGTGGGCGTGGTGGGCACAGCGTTCAACCGGATGGCGGAGGCGGTGGAGCGGGCCCGCAAGGTGGAGCGGGACTTCCTGGCCAACGTGTCCCACGAGCTGAAGACGCCGCTGACCAGCCTGATCGGCTTCAGCCAGGCGCTCATCGACGGCAGCCTGGAGACCGACGCCGAGAAGACCAGGGCGGCGGCCATCCTCCACTACGAGGCTCAGCGGGTGCTGCGGATGTCTCAGGAGCTGCTGGACCTGGCCCGGGTCGAGTCCGGCCAGCTGCCCTTCCGGCCCCAGCCGGTGGACCTGGGGGCCGAGCTCCGGCAGGAGATGGAGCTGGTTCGGCAGCGGGCCGAGGCCCGGGGCCTGGTCCTGCGGGCCACGGTGCCGACCACCCTGCCCCCGCTGCAGGCGGACCCCGAGCGCCTCCACCAGATCCTCGACAACCTTCTGGACAACGCGGTCAAGTACGCTCCCGAGGGGTCCCAGGTGGAGATCGTGGCCGAGGCGGTGGGAGCGAGCATCCGGACCGAGGTTCGCAACCCGGTGGGCGTGCACGCACCCGACCCCGAGCGCATGTTCGAGCGCTTCTACCGGGCCGACCCCTCGCGCAGCTCGGCCGCGGGCGGGGTCGGCCTGGGACTCGCAATCAGCCGCCAGCTGGCGGCCGGCCAGGGCGGCCACCTGTCGGCCGAGATCAGCGCCGGCACCCTGGTGATGCGGCTCGAACTGCCCGCGCTGGACAGGGCCGGGGGGGCCGACGACCCGGTCGCCGCCACCCTCCGCCTCCACCCCAGGACCTGAGCTCGCGCCGGAGCCGGCGGAGCCAGGGCCGGAGCGGTCAGTCTGGGTCCGGCTCCAGGCCCGGCGCGAGGACCCGGATCCCGGCCTCGCCCAGCAGCACGGCCGCGGCCTGCTCGGGATCGAGGATGGCGCCCGCCAGGTCGTCGAGCGAGGCCCGCAGGCCGGCGATGGAGCAGCCGCGCAGGTCCGCTCCACGCAGCCGGGTCCCGGCCAGCACCGAGCCGGAGAGATCGCAGTCGCGGAACACCGCCCGCACCAGCCGGCACCCCATCAGCGAGGAATCCGGCATCTGGCAGGCCTCGAAGCGGGCCTCCTTCAGCTCGCAGCGCTCGAGCTGGAGGTAGCGGCCCTGGCAGCCCTGAAAGCAGACGTCGGAGCCGCGCGCCCTGTGCATCCGGAACCCGGTCAGGCGGCAGCGCTCGAAGACCACGCCATCGAGGCGCGGCGCCTGCCACTCGGCGTTGGAGAGATCGCAGTCCGTGAACCGGCAGTCCAGCAGGTCGAGCTGGGCGAGCTTGGAACCGGCCAGGGAGGCCCCGGCCAGGCGCAGGCCCCGGCTCAACTCACCGGCCTCCAGGTTCAGGCGGCGGCCACCCTCAGCAGCCACTCCAGGGCCCCGCGCAGGTAGGGCCGCTCCCAGACCAGGATCCTGACCCGGAGCACATCGCCGGCCGCCTCCGCGTCCCACCAGCGCCAGCCGCGCCGCTCCGGCTGCAGCCAGTAGACCCAGGCGCGCAGCGACCAGCGGTCGAGATTGCAGTCCTGGACGGCGGCGTCATCGAGACAGGCCTCGACGAACCAGAGCGGCAGCCGGCGCCGCCACTCGTCCGGGGCGGGCCACTCCCCGAGCGGGGCCTCCAGCACGGCCGTCAGGACCTCGCGCACCCGGCCCCAGGCTCTCTGGGGGTCGGCCACCCGGACCTCGAGGACATCGATCTCGGCGGGCGCCTCGGTCCGCGGCGGAGCACCCGTCAGGCGCTCCAGTTCCAGCTCCCGAGGCTCCATGTGGTTCCAAGTCTGAACAGGTCCTGCCGGCGGCCGCTTGAACCCGGCGGAGGCGGGCGGCGGGCCCCGGCGGCCGGGTAGAATCCGATGCCTTGCTGGAGGGGAGTGGCGATCGCGAACCTGGACTGGGAGCGGTTCGGCCAGGCCTGCCGCGACCTCGCCCTCCTGGTCGAGGGCAGCGGCTACCGCCCCGACATCATCCTAACGGTGGCGCGGGGCGGGCTCCTGCCGGCGGGCGCGGTCTCCTACGCGCTGGGCGTCAAGAACGTGTTCACGATCAACGTCGAGTTCTACACCGGCGTGGACCGCCGCCTCGACTTCCCGGTCATGCTGCCGCCCCTGCTGAACGCGGTCGACCTGACGGGGGCCGGGTCCTGATCGTGGACGGCGGGCAATCGTGCGCCAACTGCACCAGTTTGCGGCCGGGCAATCGGCGGCCTCCATCTACTCCTCTGGCGCCAGCACCAGGCTGACCGGGTTCTCGACCAGGTGTCTCACCTCGGCCAGGAACTGGGCGGCCGTGGCCCCATAGAAGACCCGGTGGTCGACCGAGAGCGTCATCCGCATCACCTGGCCCGGCTTGATGTGGCCGTCCTCCACCACGGGCACGTCCTTGATCGCTCCCACCGCGAGGATCGCCGACTCCGGAGGATTGATGATGGCACTGAACTCGTCGACCCCGAACATGCCCAGGTTGGAGATGCTGAACGTGCCCCCCTCCAGGTCCCCCGGCGAGGGTTTGCCGGAGCGCGCCCGCTCGATCGCCTGCCGGGACTCGATCGAGATCTGGACCAGGTCCTTGCGATCGACGTCGTGGACCACCGGAACGAGCAGGCCCAGGCCCTGCGCAGGCGGCACCGCCAGGCCGATGTTGACCGCCCGCTTGCGCTCGAAGCGGCCGTCGACCCAGCTGGCGTTGACCTCCGGAAAGCGGACCAGGGCGATGGCGCAGGCCCGGGTCAGCATGTCGGTCATCGTCACCCGCTCGGCGTTGGGTATGGTCTCCTTCAGCTGCCGGCGGAGGCTGACCGCCGCCTCCACCCGAGCCTCCACGGTCGCGTAGAAGTGGGGCACCGTGGCCTTGGAGGTGGCCATCCGACGGGCGATGGTCGCCTGCATCCGGCTCGGCTCCTGGACCTCGACGTCCGGGCCCGGCGGGCGCGGGGCCTTCGAAGCCGGCGCCGGGGCCGGCCGCTCGCCGCCACCGGTGCCGGCCGCCTTCAACACGTCGGCCTTGACGATCCGGCCGTCGGGGCCCGAGCCCTCGATCGCGCCCAGGTCGACTCCCTTATCCGCCGCCAGGCGGCGGGCGAGGGGGGAGGCCTTGGAATCCGCCGCCAGGCGGCGGGCGAGGGGGGAGGCCTTGGACCCATCTCCGGAGCGCCCAGTGGTCTCCGCCGCCGGCTTGGCTGGGGGCGCCGGCTCGGCTTCGGTATCCGGCTCAGACACTGCGGCGGGGTCCGCCTCGGCCGCCGGCTCGGCCTCCACGACGGCGTCCGCCTCTGGCTTGGCCTCCGCCTCCGGCTTGGCCTCCGCCGCCGGCTTGGCCTCCGCCTCCGGCTTGGCCTCCGCCGCCGGCTTGGCGGCGGCCGCGGGCGCCTCGCCCCCGATGGTGGCGATCTGCTGGCCGACCGGCGCGGTGCCGCCTCTGGCGACCACGATGTGGAGGATCCCGTCCGCCTCCGCCTCAATCTCGAAGCTGGCCTTGTCCGATTCGATCTCGGCCAGCACCTCGCCCTTCGTGACCTCGCCGCCGTCCTCCTTCTTCCAGTCGAGGACGGTGCCCTCCTCCATCGTGTCGGAGAGCTTGGGCATGTTGACGTCAGCCATTGACTAGACTCCTGCGCCCTGGGCGGTGGTTCTGCCGATGGTGCGCAGGGCCTTGGCCACGATGTCGTCGGCCGAGGGGATCGACGCCTTCTCCAGCTGCTGGTTGTAGGGCATCGGCACCTCGGCGCCGCCCATCCGCAGCACGGGGGAGTCGAGGTCGTCGAAGCAGCGCTCCTGGATGCCCGCGGCCAGCTCGGCGCTCACCCCGTAGGTCGGCCAGCCCTCCTCGACGCAGAGCGCGCGGTGCGTCTTGGCCACCGAGTCGGCGACCGTCTCCACGTCGAGCGGGCGCAGCGAGCGCAGGTCGACCACCTCGATCGCGACGCCGTGCGACTCCGCCAGGCGCTCGGCCACGTGGAGCGCGCGCACGCTGGCGTAGGAGTGCGCCACCACCGTCAGGTCGGCTCCCTCGCGGGCGACGGCGGCGCGGCCGATCGGCACGAGGTGCTCGGACTCCAGCGGGACGGGGCCCTTCTCGGTGTAGATGCGCAGGTTCTCGACGACGAGCACGGGATCGTCGTCGCGGATCGCGCTCTTGAGCAGGCCCTTGGCGTCCGCCGGCGTGGCCGGGGCGACGACCTTCAGGCCCGGTGTCCCCGCGAACCAGCCCTCCAGCGACTGCGAGTGCTGCGCGGTGAGCTGGTTGCCGGCGCCGTTGGGCGTGCGGATCACCAGCGGGCAGCGCACCTCGCCGCCGAACATCGCGCCGATCTTGGCTGCGTGGTTGACGACCTGATCCATCGCGACGAGCAGGAAGTTCAGCGTCATGATCTCCACGACCGGGCGCTCGCCGAGCAT